>CAYPTZ010000968.1:1267-1871 GCA_964413395.1 uncultured archaeon
CCTGTCCGGTGAGGTCGTAGTTACTGGCCAGGGCGCCCAGATCGAGGTAGTCCACGCGGCCGTCGAAGTTCGCGTCGCCCGGGATCGGCGGTTCGGGCAGGAGGTAGTAGAACGCCGTCGAGCCGAACGAGACGTCTGCGTGCCTGTTGAAGTTCTCGACGGTGGCGTTGACGCTTTCGGTGAACGGCACGTAGTCCGGGATGAGCCAGCGGTACTGATCGGAGCGGAACGAGGTATCGCCGAAATCCTCGTCGTCCATGTGGAGGAGACCGCTGAACGGCCCGGTCCCCGATTCGGGGTTCGGCACGTCTCCGTCGTCACTCTGGTCCACCACGTGGTTGAAGTAGTATCCCCCGTTGTATCCGTCCTCGAGGCCGGTCCCGTAGAGCACGTGGTTGCCGTCCACGACGATGATGTCGTCGCCCTCAAGGATGTTTCGGTTGGTGCCGTCGCGCGCCACGTACAAGAGGCTGCCGACGTAGTGCCCGTTGCCCGCTGCATCGAGCATCTGGTAACAGGCCTGGCCGGCGCTTGTGGTCTCCTCTCGGTGGACCGCATGCAGGTAGCACAGGTCGGAGGCCACGGAGCCCGACTCATATTCCAC
>CAYPTZ010000969.1:0-1870 GCA_964413395.1 uncultured archaeon
TAAATACTAAAAATCAGTATATTTTTTAACATTATTTTCAATCAATGGGAATAAGAAATGAAAATCGGATTAACTTTAGGTAAATATGCACCATTTCACAAGGGTCATCAATTAATAATCCAAACTGCTTTAAATGAGATGGATAAAGTCATTGTTATTATATATAATATGCCTGAAATAACTAAAATCCCATTATCAATTCGAGCTGGATGGATTAAGCAAATTTATCCACAGTTAGAAGTGATTGAATCTGAAGATGGCCCAAAAGAAGTCGGAAATACACTTGAAATCCAAAGAATCCATGAAAACTATATTAAAAACACCCTCAAAATCCATAAAGTTACTGCATTCTACTCTTCTGAATTTTATGGGGAACATATGAGTCGTGCCTTAAATGCAATAAATAGACAAGTGGACCCTCACAGGCAACAATTCCCAATTTCTGGGACAAAAATCCGTAGAAATCTTTATGAGAATAGGAGTTTTCTTCATCCTTTGGTATATCGATCATTCATTACACATATAGTTTTTCTTGGAGCCCCATCAACGGGTAAAACGACAATCGCGAGAGAATTGGCTAAAATCTTTAAAACTTTATGGATGCCTGAATTTGGTCGTGAATATTGGGAAAAACACCAAATTAACAGACGTTTATCAAAAAGCGACCTTGTTAAAATTGCGATTGAACATCAAAAAAGAGAGGATGAATACATGAAAAATGCAAATATTTATTTATTTACCGATACAAATGCAATCACCACCTTTATGTTTGGAAAATATTATCATGGTAATGTGTTACCTGAATTAGAATATCTTGCAAAAAATGCGGAATCAAGGTACGATATTGTATTTCTTTGTGAAGATGATATACCTTACAGTAATACTTGGGACAGATCAGGGGAAGTAAATCGAAAATGGTTTCAGGAACAAATCCGAAATGATTTGAAAAGAAGAAAAATTCCTGTAATATCTCTTCGGGGTAATAAAGAGGAACGAATACTCAAGGTAAAAAAACACTTATCAATTTATTCAAAATTTAAATAACAGAGACACAAAAAATGGGGATAATTAGTAATTTATTTAGTGTTGAGACAGTATTTTTTACTTTTCTAAATTATAATATGAGCTATATAGAATTTTTTGGAACAATTTTTTATCTTGCTTCGGTTTGGTTAATTGCAAAAAAAAAGATGTTAACATGGCCAATTGGAATTATTTCAGTTATTTTATATGCAATTCTTTTTTACCAAATTCAATTATATTCCGACACTATAGAGCAAATATATTATTTGGGAGCTAGCATTTATGGTTGGATATTTTGGAAAAGAAATGAAGATGAATTACAGTCAGAAAAATCTTTTCGTCTAAGCTCATCAAAATCTATTGGGAATTGGATCGGAATAACTGTCATTTTTACCATTATAATGACATTATTCATTAGCAGGATTCATTTACTCCTTCCAACAATTTTTCCAGAACCTGCTTCATATCCCTTTTTGGATGCCTTTACAACAGTGATGAGTTTTGTTGCTATGTTTTTAATGGCACAAAAGAGGATAGAGAGTTGGATTTATTGGATAATAGTTGATATAATTGGAATTATTCTGTATTTTATAAAAGATGTAAAATTCCTTTCTCTCTTATATATTATTCTGCTATTATTGGCTGTAAAAGGACTATGGGATTGGAAAAATCAAATAAATGAAAAGAATGATGAATAATTTTTTTTTGAAATAACATAATTTATATAATTCATTGATCTTTTTTTTCATTCATAAAACTTGATTTTTTAATTTATTTCACAAACTCACATAACATAAATTATGTTACAAGTTAAAAAGCATGGTGATTGTATGAAAGACAAGGAGAA
>CAYPTZ010000970.1:0-1866 GCA_964413395.1 uncultured archaeon
GTAAGATTAGAAAAATTGAAAATAGCATAATCCTCGATTATCTGACATAAATCAGAGGAATCAGAATCAGAGATGCGATAATCAATCGATTTTTTTAACAGATAATCACCGGATATAATGATATATTCAATATAGTTTGTCATAAGTTGTGGAAATCGTTCAAGGGCTTCATTATATTTTGGAGCTTTTCGAAGAAAAAATCCATAATCCTTTGTAATGGTAAATTTTTTTACTAAAATAAAGATAAGGTTAATAAACAAAACCGCAATTAGACTTATAAGTAAATATTGGTTTCTAAATTGAACTGGACGCATAAACAATCCAAATGGCAGGAATATAATACCAAAAAATAAGTTAAGTGCTATGAAAAACCTAAAAAAATCCTTTAATCTTTGATTTTTTAGACCCTTAGGCGTATAATCAGAAATTTTATGATTTAACTAAAATTCAATTTTTTCTAGAAGTATTTTAAATTCAATTTCATCCATTAGTTAATTAGTATTAGTGAGAGTAGAAATAAATACTATTTTTTCTTTGTTAGTTCAAATTCATTTTGATTAAAGGGAAACCATTTTGTGTTTTTTTTTATATAGAATTATATTACATTGTATTCCAGAAACTGTAAATCTGTAAAATCTCGTTCGATACGAGGAACTGACCTTCGATTTTGCAAATTGACCTTTTTGTGTTTCATAAAAATAATATTTAACATTATTTTCTAAATTTATCTGTATATCTTACGGATGAAAGTGCACAATCTCCCTTTTCCCACTATACATTTAGCATTTTAATTTAAAATTTTTTCTTTTAACTTTATACTATACTTAGTCCTTAATTTTGATTCAGAAAAATATAATTTATCAAATATTGGAGATTTGTGGAGTTGTATCAAAGGTGAATTATAACCTCAAATGGGAATTTACAAAATATTTTAAAATACATATGATGAAATAGAATTATAAAAATGGATTTAACTGTTGGATCTTGGTTCAGTGAACCAAAAATTTATTTTAAAATTCCTAATCAAGTAGACCTGTATATTCGGAAGCAAATTAAACAATATGTTATGAAGCCGTTAGGTCTTTTGGATTCATATCCCGGCAAATTTTTACATCTTACAGAAACAACCAATAAAGCTCAAACAATTTTAGAAGTCAAATTAGGCCGCAAATGGAGAAAAACATCAACTAGTAGAAATGTTGCTTTATGGTTTCCATATTATAAAATTATAAATTCCGAATACCCATTAAAAATGTATCTTCACACCTATATTGAATGTCTTCCCATAATATTCAAAGAGTGGGGAGTAACCAAGGAACAAATTGAGAATGTAAAAACAAAAAGTGAAGATGAAATATTAAATAATCCAAATTATGAATTAACCGATGAAGAAATAAAAGAATATGAAGAGGAAGATGTATTTAATGACAAAATGAGAGAAAAATTTGGATAAAGAAAAACTAAAAAGGTTATTCTTTTTTTAATCAAAACACTAACATTCGTACACCGTCTTTTTTTTTTCTATAAATATATAACGAGACTTAAAATAGAAATTATGATTTAAAAATCATGCAAAGCTCGGCAATTTTATCCGATCCTCCTTGGTGGGTATGTTTAGGAGCTTCCGCAGTATGTGGTTTTTTAGTAGGACATATAGCCGGGTGTGCTGTTGGAGCTTTAGTGACGGCTGGCGTAGCATTCGCAGTTTGTTTTAGTTCTGTATTAGCTGCAGTAGGTGCCGGATGGGCCATTTTGACTAGTTGTACCACATTATGTTGTTGTATGGGATATGCTGTTTGTTGTGCGTAAAATTTTTTTTTTTTTTTTTAATTAAAATTTAATAGAAGTTTATATATATATTAAAAA
>CAYPTZ010000971.1:0-1863 GCA_964413395.1 uncultured archaeon
AGTGGGAGTCATATTTTTCACAATAATATTTATCCTAAGGTTGGAAAAATATATAAACATTTCTAAGGTTGGAATAATAAAGAAAAAAAAATTATTTCATCCATTCTGTTATTTTTTTACCAATTTCTAATACATATTCTAGTACATAATCTTCAAGAGGTCCTTCAACTTCTTTAACTTTCCCAGAAATCCATTCTTCATAGAAATCATCAATAATATCTTTTTTTTTAATGAATTTAATAAAAGAATTTCCTTTGTTATTCACAAATTTATTCTTTCCCATCCCATGAGTCATGAAAACGGCCCCATATTTAATCTTATGATTATTTGTGATCAATTTCTTTTGGAATTTTGTTAACCAATTTTTAGATTTTCTACTTATCATAAAAGCTCTTATCGCAGTTCCTATTATAATTCCATCAGGTTTTTCATTAGCGACTTTTTCAGGTTTTATATCTTTGATATTTTGAACTTCAACTTCAAATTTTGTTCTAATTACATCGCCTAAAGTTTCAGCTACTAACTTTCCATTCCCAAAATGAGAATCATGCAATATCCATACTTTCATTTTAATCATCTAATGGATCTTTGATCTTGTCATTCTTAAATATTTAATAAGCCATTTACTGAAATTATCAGTATGATAATGCGTGCTATTATTTCATTTTAACAAATATTATAATTCCTATTCATTTGTTAAGAATAAGGCCTATAATTCAAATATATTGACTAGTATGAGATGAATAATGAATTATTCATGATTTATAGTTATAATGTTCTTATTTTAATTTTAAGAAATATTTAAATAGTCATGTTAATATTATTTCAATGACAACTTAATGTTGTCTACAATAAAATAATATTTATTGAGGTATAAAAAATGGAATCTGAAAATAAAAATTTAGTAAAACAATCTGATAATGCTCAAAAATCATTCACACGCATCAAACCACGATATGGAGTTTGGACTAAAAAAGATAAAATGGTATTGCAAGTTGCATTACCAGGAATCCAAAAAGACCAAATTAGTATGAAAGCTATAGATGATTACTTTACTTTACGAGCATATCGAAATAATATTGAATATGTGTTGGATCTAGATTTTGGAGTTAAAATTGAACCCGAAAAAACTGAAGCCCAATATAATGAAGGATTATTAAAAATTGAATTTGAGAGGTATAAACCCTTAGAACATTCTTACGAAGTCCCAATCCAATAATTTTTTAAAATGAGGTGAAAAAAAAAATGGCATTAATAGAATCTGAAAAAAAAGAAATTGAAGAAACTGATAAAAAAACAAATATAGAATCAAAATTAAAATATCAGGTATTCCCTGATTTGTCTCGAAGAATTAATTCCCGGAATAAAACAGTCTCTATAGAAGTATCGCTACCAGGTGTTAAAAAAGAGAATATTTCGGTAAAAGCACTTCCTACTTGGTTTAATATCGTAGGGAGCTATGGAAATATTGAATATTCTGCTAATCAAAGTTGGGGTGCAGAAATTATCCCTAATAAAACTAAAGCAAAATATGATAATGGATTACTTAGAATTACTGCATTTTTCAAAGATCCATATGAAGATGCAGTTGAGGTGAAATTTTAGAAGGAGGAATAAATATGGAAAAAAAAAATAATGAAACAATTATAAAGAAAGAAGATAGTAAATATTTGGTAGCTCCAACTCGCTATTTTAACTATGATATTAAATCCAATTCATGGACTTTAGAGATACATGTTCCTGGAGTTAAAAAAGAAAATATCAAATTTAAAATTGCCAAAGAATCATATTTACTTAATGCTGATTGCAATAATACTCAATACAAACTTGAGGAATCGTTACCTTTTGAGGCCGATACTAAAT
>CAYPTZ010000972.1:0-1862 GCA_964413395.1 uncultured archaeon
AGGTATGGTGTAATTAATAGAATATTGATTTATGAATATGTAAAACACTCTTGAGAATTTGTATTTTTAGAAGGAGTATTGGAATCATTAAAAATATTTTCAAAAATATTTGGACATATTTTTATTGTTACTAATCAACGTGGTATTGCTCGTAATGTAATGAGTGAAAAGGACTTAGAAATTATTCATAATAAAATGATGAAAGTAATAAATGATAATGGTGGAAAAGTAGATGAAATATATTATTGTCCACATGATCGAGATGAGGAATGCGGTTGTAGAAAGCCAGATGTAGGAATGGCTAAAAAAGCTAAAAAAGAATTTCCAGAGATAAATTTTAATACTTCAATAATTGTTGGGGATTCAATTTCTGATATGAAATTTGGTAAAGAGTTAGGTATGTATAATGTCTTTATTACAACTTCGCAAGCTACAGTTCCTAAAGAAGCAAATACAGCTTTTGATTCATTATATAACTTTTCAAAATTTTTAATTGACGTATAATATTTTTGTTAAAATACAACTTTTTTTAAACATTATGCTAAAAATTAAACAAATCGGTAAAATAATAAATAAATCTTCATTTAAAAAAATAATTATTGATCTACCTTATGGATTAGGTGATCAAATTATGTGTTTTCCGATTTTTGAATCGATTAAAAAATATAATTCAAATATTAATATAACAGTACTTACAACAAATTTATCTGCGATTATATTACTAAAAAAAAATAAGAATATTGATAATATTAAAGCTTTTTCTTTTAAATATACAATTGGGGGAATGGTAAAGTTCTTTGTCTCTGATTTTTGGGAGATAAGAAGGTTTTATAAGAAAGAAAACTTTGATTTATATATAGTGATACATCAAAATATCTTAAGAACCCTATTATTGAAATTGTTGCCATATAAATTTGCAATTGAGAATAAAGAACATACACATAAAACAAAAGAAGTAGAAAATATTTTAAATTATTTGCAAATACCAGTAATTTATAATTATTTTATAAATATTGAAAGCGATAATGATTATTTAAAAAAACAAAATGTTGAGAATAAAAAAAATATTCTAATTGATTTTTATGCACAGCATTTAAATAAAGATCCAAGACAATGGCCATTCTTTCTAAAATTAATAGATAAGTTAAAAATAGAAGGCTATAATGTTATTACAGTTGGAATAAATCCTACTCATGAGAGTATTGCTGGTATTATTGACTTGGTTAACAAGACATCATTTGATGAATTGTTACAACTTATTAAAAATGCCAAGTTAGTAATTGCAATGGATACAGGAATTTTCCATTTTTCTTATAGCTTGAATACACCAGTTATTGGATTATTTGGGCCAATAGATCCAATTGATAGAATTCCATTTGATAAAAAATTAATTGTGAAAACAATTTATAAAAATAATTTATGTTCACCCTGTATAAAGAATAAAGTAGATATTAAATGTTTAAAAAAAAATAGTCCTTATGCCTGTATGAAAGGAATAACAGTCAATGAAGTTTACAATGAAATTAAAAAATTATATGATTTTGCGTAACTTCTCATTTTTAAGGGGTCGAAAGACCCAAAATAAATAAGATCAAAAAAAGCCATTTTTTTATTTTACTTGTTGCACTTCGAACTTGAAGTCAGCAAATATTATTTATAGAAAATAATTAAATTTTTGGAAATGGAATATTGTACTAGTGATAAAAAAAATTATAAATAATCTTATTAATAAAGATGAACATACAAACGATTGGGCTTTTATTTTTTTTACTATTATACTAATTTGTTCAACCATTTATGATTATGCTTCACCTAATGGATTTAAAGTTATCAGTTGGATTGTACGATTGACAATTTTTATT
>CAYPTZ010000973.1:0-1858 GCA_964413395.1 uncultured archaeon
CCTAATGCTGATATTTTATGCCATAATAATAAAGATCGAAGGAAAATTTTCCAGTAGCCTATTTAGACTTAACGCTATATATGTAATATTTCTCATACTATATGTCAATTTAACTATGACCAATTTTTTTGGATTTGAAGAAAATATATTTGAAGAAAATATATCCATCTTATTCAGCGCATCAGGACAAAAAATTGGTATTATTTTTGGTTTTTATTGTGTTGCATCATTAGCTTATGAAATGCAAAAACGAATTACCCAATAATATCATGATTATTATAGTGAGAGAAATCTTCTTCCAACTGGAACATATCCCTGCTTTACAAAATGAACTTTTCTTTCATATTTTTACTTTCATTTTTTAGTGTTTTGCAGAAATATTCCAAGTTTTAACCATCAAGGATTATTTCATGAAAAAGAGATTTCATCGACAGAATAAAAATTTCTTTCAAAAATCATTTAGCATAGCTTTATTTTTTTTTTTTCGTTATTCATCATGGAAGCAGAATCTTATGAAATCCCTGAAAGAAATTCTTAAACAAATTCAAAATTCGCAAATTTCTATCGAAGAGGCGGAAAATTTAATCAAAATCGATTATCTTGATAAAATCGATAACTTCGCTCAAATTGATATGTTTCGCCATAATCGCACGGGTATTCCTGAAGTTATTTTTGCCGAATCCAAATCTGATGATTTAATCGTGTCCATCATTGAATCCATGCTTTCCAAAAATAATTATGCAATCCTTACACGTTTAACTGAATCCCAATTTATCATTTTAGATACAAAATATAAAGAAAACAATTCTATTCATTATGCACCAAATTATGTGAGTAAAACAGCATTTATTTCTGGAATTGATTATGAGATCCCCCATTTAAAAGGCACAATTGGATTAATTACAGCCGGTACATCAGATATTCCAATAGCGGAAGAAGCCAATGTCGTTTTAACGGCCATGGGTTTTCATACTATCACGGTTTTTGATGTCGGTATTGCGGGGATGCATCGAATTTTCCCTCCCCTTAAGCAAATGATCTTAGATGATGTCGATGTTATCCTTGTCTTCGCGGGTATGGAAGGCACTCTTCCTGGTGTGATTTCTTCCTTAGTCGATATTCCCGTGATAGGGATTCCCACCTCTATTGGTTACGGTATCGGTGAAAAAGGGCGAGGTGCGCTCACTACCATGCTTCAATCCTGTTCCCCGGGCCTCTCCGTGGTCAATATTGATAATGGGTTTGGTGCCGCTTCCATGGCTGCGTTAATCGTGAAGAAAATCTATAAAACAAAAAACTATTAGAAAAAAAAGGTGTTAAACTGTACCTAACCCTAAAGTCTAAAAATAAAAATGCTGTAAATCTATCTAAAATAAATTTACTAAAGTTCTTGTTATCAAAAATTATTGTCTTATTAACATCTTCATTATCATTTTTTCCATAATCAGAATAAATGGATATTAAAGAGGTCTAGAATAAAATTTACATGAACTTTTTGTAATGATTGTTTTCCCAAACATTTAGATCTTTAAATAAGAATTTGGATGAATGACATTTATAATGATATGGAAAAAAAAAAAAAATAGGATCTTTTTTAAAAAAATCCACGATTCTCATTTATACTGGTTCCAATATAAGCTATAGGTTGAAAAAGCAGATCCTCGTGCTTTTCTATTGTAGTATCCAAATGATACCTTGCATAATCAACAAATTCTCCGCAAGACCAGGCACCATTACCATTTCCATAAGTATTATCATAATATGCTTCTTCACGGAATGTTATCTCTAATCCGTCAGCAAAAGGATCGTAAGTAGCGTTAGCATAAGTTGACTGTTCTGCTGAACAAGATGTTAATAC
>CAYPTZ010000974.1:0-1856 GCA_964413395.1 uncultured archaeon
ATCAAGTACGGTTCTGTGAGAGGCTTAGGGTGAAACTCCCTTTGCCTACTTGACCGATTTGAGATTCTGTCAGTTTGAAAACCTAGTACCAGATTGATAGTAAAAAAAGATAATTTCGGAGTTCTTGGAAGAGTATTTGCAAACATGGGGAAATCTATTTTGTTTTTTCTTGCCCTCGCCTAAATAAGATGGGATACCTAGCCACAATTGCAGCACATTTGCAAACCCGCATAAGCTGACACACTCTCCAAGGGTTTGCAAAAGAACTGCTAGAAGCTTTTGTTCAATGAATAGCATCAAGTACAATTTCTATACATTCATTTACATTTTTATTAATCTCTTTTTCCCAAAATCTTATAACGGTCCAACCCTGCTCTTTTAATGTTTTATTATATTCATTGTCTCTTTGTATATTTCGTTCGATTTTTGCAATCCAAAACGATTTATTTGATTTTAACTTTTTCCTTTGATTACTCCAATCTTTTCCGTGCCAAAATTCACCATCGATAAAAATTGCGATTTTATTTTTTGTAATTGCAATATCTGGTGTACCGATAATTTTTTTAAAATTCTTACGGTACCTTATACCTAAATTCCAGAGTTTTTTCCGAAATAGAATCTCGGCTTTTGTATTCTCAGACCTCACTTTTTTCATTACTCGTGAACGTTCCGGAGTTGTATAATATCCATTTTCCTCATTGAAAGCAGGCACTTTTATTACTGGTACTTTATATCTTTTCATGTTCAAAAATATTAATAACAAAGTTAGTAATTAGTAGAAAAGAATCATATATTTGAAAATATTGTCAAGATTTATAATTCAAGATAATGCAAGCAACATTTGGTGAATATTTAAAGGAGATTAGAAAAACTCACAACTTGACTCTCACTCAAATGGGAGCTAAGTTAGAGATAGATTCAGGAGCTCTAAGTAAAATTGAGAATGGTAAAAGAATGTTTGATTACAAAAAACTTGAGCTTCTAGCCCATGAGTTTGATATTGATATTAATATATTAAAAAACGAATATTTCAGTGAGAAGATTGCTTATGAGTTAATTACAAATAGCTGTAGTGATGATGTATTAACCCTTGCAGAGCAAAAAATTCGTTATTATAAGAATAGAAAAAACAAGCAGTTAAATATTAATTTTTAGTAGCATGTATAAGGATTTTACGTTTGTAGATGCCCCAGATATTTTAGCAGATGAGCAAAAGAAACTCTTCAAGACCCAGGATTTTCGTATTAATTCAATAGAAAGCAATATTAACAATATTGAAGTTGTTTCTTTATTTAGTGGTTGTGGTGGCCTTGACTTGGGCTTTACCGGAGGTTTTAATTATAGGGGCTTAAAATTTAATGAAACGAATTATAATATTGTTTTTGCTAATGATTTTGATCTAGCTGCTACTGAAGTTTATAATGCCAATTTTAAATATTTCAAGCATAAAATCTTAGAGAATGACATTACTCAAATACAGCTATCTGAAATTCCTCAGTTTGATTTTTTGATTGGAGGATTTCCTTGTCAGCCTTTTTCAAATGCTGGTTTAAGAAAAGGAATAAATGATGATAGAGGTACATTATTTTCGAATGCAATAGAAATATTTCAAGCATCAATCGAAAAGGGCCGCAGACCAATAGGCTTCTTGTTTGAGAATGTTAGAGGTATTATGTCATCTAGTATGGAAGATGGAACAACAATCCCCGATGAGATTGTTAAAAGGATGGAGAAGGAAGGCTATTTGACAAATTATAAATTGATAAAAGCAAGTAATTATGGAGTTCCATCCGATAGATATAGATTATTTATCTTGGGATTTCGAAAAGAATTCGGGTATTTTGATTTTGATATAC
>CAYPTZ010000975.1:0-1849 GCA_964413395.1 uncultured archaeon
GGTGCAATTATTAAGATAAATTCCAGAGAAATTATTTGATGAAAAACTGCAATTTAATGAATCAACGATATGAATACTCAATATAGAAGATGAAATGTCAAATTTTTCAATTTGCAAATCTGAACAATTATTTATGATTAAATAACCAACATTTATTGTTGTCCCATCTATTTTACTGTTATCTTTCCGTTCATAATATGATAAATTTTTATCATTGATTACATTTAGTGAGCTAAAATTAAGATATAGCGATTGATATATGGTAATTTCACAATTTTTGAAGGAATTATTATAAAAATAATAATTACTGCATTCCTCAAGCTCAATACCATTTCCATTAAAGATTGAATTAAATATATTATGTTCAAGTGATATATAATGCGAATCCAAAGAACCTAAACCAATTTCATCATTAAAATTAAAAATATTTTGAGTTAAATTGATATGAGATGATTCCAATAAAGAAATTCCATTTTCACCATTATTACTAATGGAACAATTTTGAATTGTAATGTTAGAACTATAGGATACCTGAATTCCAATATTATTTAAGTGATATGGAGAATTAGGTGAACTTTCTATACTACAATTTTTAATAATTAAATGGCTATTTCCATTTTGAATATTTATTCCTATTTCAGGACCATTTACAATTATATTGAGATCTCTGAGAACGTAAGGATTATCTCTTGAACCATCCCCTTCTGAAATAGCAAGACAATCATCCCAATCATTATTTGAGTCGAAACTATCAATATAGATTGGATCATCAAATGAATTTTTTGGATTATGAGATTTATTTGTTACAATCATTCTATTTAAATTGTGATCATCAATACTATTGAGAACGATAAAATTTAATGCAATAATAAGTGTTAAAAAGCCATATATTCCAAATTTAGTTGATTTCATTAGATGTCAATTCCAATACATAAATTTCAGTTTTATTATTAATATTAGGGAAAAAAAAGTATCCTACCTATAAAATATAATCTAGTGGAGATTTATTTATCCAAACGAATTTTAAAAAAAAAAAAAAAGCGAACTTAAAAGTCGCAAATAAAAAAGATTATTCTTGCTTACTGATATAAATTAAATAAAATATACCCAAAAATCCAAATATATTTAAAACTAACATTGAATATCCCGGAATGGCAGCATCAGAATCGGAGTTAGAATCGTCAGGTATTACTGGATCTGTGGCGGTTGGGTTATCTGAAGGTGTTTCTGTCTCTTCAATAGTAATTAAAACAGTATCATTTGCAGAATTTCCAGATAAATCAAAAATTACCATCTCATAAAGATATTCTCCTACAGGAAGATCTCCGGTAGATATTCTGTAGATAGTACCATCACTCCATGTACCTTCATCAATTACAACAGAATTTTCATAAAGAACATAGCTTGAGCCAAATCTATCAGATAATGTCCACTCTAAAGAAATATTTGAATTTTCAACAGTTGCTATTTTATCTGGGATATTTGTGATTGTTGGCTCATCTGTATCAAGAATAGTGATATTCAACGAATAGGTACAATTGGTAAAATAAATATCAGAATATATTTCCAAAATTAAAAATTGATCCCAATCTGATTCATATTGAATGAATTCTTGTGATGTTCCTATAGTCTTTGACATAGCTAATTCTTGATTAATATTGCTACTATTTAGCAAGATTAAATCTAAATTATTACTTATTGATGATAGTTCTATATTGATTATATCTCCAGCTTGAACATAAAGAGAATAATAGTCTAAATCATAATGTACTAATGTATCAATATAACCCAAATCAATTGTAGGAAGTTCAGAATCTGCAGAATCATTTTGTTCGTAATGATCATCTGC
>CAYPTZ010000976.1:0-1845 GCA_964413395.1 uncultured archaeon
TCTTCGTATAATAGTCGATCTAATAACTTATTTGAGCCGATAGAGTAATTTTTATCTCTTACATCAGCATACAATTTATCTTTTATAAAAAGAGGAATATCACAATCTTCTGCTAATATTGGTAAAACTGTAATTTTTTTACCATAAATTTCTTCATTTAGAGCAGCATAAACTTCTTGTAGTACCCAAGGTGATTGGCATGAATTCTTTGTCAAGATTACTGCTAAATAATCAATTTCCTGAATTGCATTTTGAATCTTTCCAAATAGTGAATCTCCAACTTTTAACTCTGCTTCTGCATCCCAAACTCTAATATTTGCCTGTTTAAGAAATAAAACAATAGGATTTACAATTTTTCTATCTTTATGCGAATGGCTTATGAAAATACTTTTACTCATATTTTTTTTATTTACTTATGTAGTTTCAAAATATAATTACCGCTAACGGTCGGCAATATGGCATGAAGCGGATTACGAGTGATTTCGTATTAACCAGAAATGTAGTTGAAACGGGTGAAAACCGTCCCAAATATACACTTCACTGCTTTTTGCTATATTGCGTGTTATGGGCTGGGCATTATTCATTTTAAAGCACCTTTAAATCAATTGTGAAAAGGTATGGTAGTTATTTTAATTTATCTAACATTTGATTATTGACGTCTAACTTTAAAGGATTTATTCTATCACCCCAATAAACAGTTGTATGTGGAAATGGTATTTCGATATTATGCTGGTCGAAAGCATATTTTAGGCGTTTTCTGTATTCTCGACCTACTGCCCATTGTTCACTTGGTTTAGTTTTTAAACGGGCTTTAATAATAATTGCACTATCCGCAAACTTGTCTAAGCCAAATATCTCCATTGGTTCAATAATTTTATCCTTAAATTCCGGATCATTCTGTAGTTCGTCTCCAACTTGTTTCATTAAATCCATCACCACTTGTGGATTTTCTTTATAGGCAACACCAATTTCAAATACCATTGCAGACCACTCTTTTGTCATATTTGATATGTTACTAATTTTGCCATTTTGAAAAATATGTACAACTCCGGAAAAATCACGAAGGGTGGTAGTCCTAAACTCTATCTTTTCAACCAATCCACCTGTTCCATTTATTATTGCTACATCACCAGAACGAATATGATTTTCAAGAATGATAAAAAATCCGGAAATAAAATCCCTTACCAGTTCTTGTGCTCCAAAACCAACAGCCAATCCAATGATACCAGCACCTGCCAATATTGGGGCAATATTTATACCGAATTTTTGCAGTATAATCATTATAAATATTACCCAGAGAATAATTTTTATTAAACCATGAATAATAGATGTTAGGGTAATAATCCTTTTTTCTGCTTCAGCTGTGTCTACCTTATCATCCTTGTCAGATCGGTTTAAAAGAGTTCTTTTTAACTTTTTAAGAGAAAAACCAATTATTTTAAATGCTAAAAAAAATAGCACTAACGCAATTAATAATCCAGGCAGTTCATTAATTATCCAGTATTGACCGTTTTTGAAAAGTTCTGTCCAAAAGGTGGACTCTAAAATTTGTTTCATAATTATTTATTTCTGTATTATTATTAGTTCATTCATTTTGCCTTGCCCATAACTACTTCCTAAACGACATATGTCGCTTATGAAGCCCTATTGGTATCCTAAACGAAAAATTTGTTCGTTTATTTTTCATATATCTGAAAAAATATAATCAGCTGGTGAGATAATATTTTGAAGATTTTTTGTGGAAACATGAGTGTAGATTTCTGTGGTTTTACTACTTCTATGGCCCAAGAGTTCCTGTATATATCGCAAATCAACACCTTGTTCTCAAAGATGAGTTGCAAAAGA
>CAYPTZ010000977.1:0-341 GCA_964413395.1 uncultured archaeon
AAAAATGAAAAAAAAAGATAGAAAAAATGTATGTAAAGATTACAAAATTATATATTTGTAAGAAATAAAAATGGAATATCTTTGTTAGAAATATATTAGCATAGAAAATAGAATATATTGGCAAAATCAATCAATTTAATAGTCCTAGAAACAAAATATGTAATGGAGAGGAAAATAATAGAATGGGATTTGATTTATGGGGAATTGCTCCACGTAGTCCTAAGGGGCATTATCTCAGGGGAAGTTTTTTAAGTGTTAGCATGGGATCAATGCATATTTCGATGGGAGGGTGGCGGAGTTTTTGGAAATTTATATATCAATTATGCAAAGATATCATAACA
>CAYPTZ010000977.1:351-1845 GCA_964413395.1 uncultured archaeon
AAATAACCATATCGAAATTACAGAAAAGAAAGCGTTGATAATTGCAGATAGATGTTATAATATAATATTAGATTCATCTTCACAAAATAGGGGCGTTGATACTAGTATGCTATGGCGGTTTGCGACTTTTTGTAAGGATAGTGGAGGATTTGAAATTGCGTAATCCAGAACTTGATAAAAAGAAGTCTCAGATTCATTCTTCAAAAGTAACAAGTATTAAAATATTACTGGACTTAGCAGAAAATGATCCTGATTTAGGAGTGTGGTTACCTGCGGCAAAGACTCCAAAATTGCAGGATAAACAAGTTCAAATTGTTGCCAAACGAATGTCACAAATTGCTATGGAAGAATTTGTATTATTTAATGGAGTGAAAATTCGAAAGGATCAAGCATTTATTTTAGCTACGATTGAAGAAATAAGCAATAGACTCCATGAAGTTGACTTTTTAGAGATAGAAAATGGATTTAAAGTTCAAGATAACGTTGTTATTGCTTTATCTATATCTGGACATCGAATCAAGGATGATGAAATAGATTTATGTTTTGAAAAAATTAATGAATTAGAGACAATCAAAATTCTCTATCTCCAATATTTTAAATCTGTTGCTTTGAATTTGCTTAAAAATCTTCCACAGCTTGAACATATGCGTATTTCACATATGAGAAGGCATTTTGAGCCTTTAGCATTTGATAAGCATCTTAGTTCGGTAAAGAAATTAGAGTTAAACAGGTTAAAAATAGCAGACAAGTTATTTCAATCGGTTGAAGGTTTGATCAATATTGAAGAGTTGCTGTTGAAAGATATAAATTTGAAAGTACTTCCAGAATCATTAACAATTCTGTCCAATCTAAAAAAATTAAGGATTATTTCATGTGATTTGGAGAGATATCCTTCGTTTATCCATAAATTTTCACCATTAGAAGATGTTAACATATTTAAAAATAACCTTACCCATATAGATTTTGGACCAGCATTGGGATCATCATCAAACTCAGCATTGAATTCTTCATTGAATTCCTCTTTGAAAACCTCTTTGAAATTATTAAGTATTTGCGAAAATAAAATAGAAGTAATCCCAACTAGTATTGGGCAATTCACTAATTTAAAATGTTTACTTTTGTCGAATAATCTGATTAAAATACTTCCAGATGAAATATTTTCGCTTCACTCTCTAATTCGCTTAGATCTCTCAAGGAATAAAATCTCTTCAGTTCCTTCAAAAATATCTACTCTTGGAAATTTACAGAACTTAGATTTATCAAATAATAACTTAGCAATTTATCCTGAAAGCATTAATCAATGTCAAAATTTAAGTGAATTAAATTTATCGAATAATCAAATACCTGCTCTCCCTAAAACTCTACAAAATCTAACTTCCTTAAAATTATTGTTTTTTACGTATAATCCTATGAAAAAATTACCAGAATTTTTACCCGATTTACATTTGAAATTATTGGATATTACTGATTCAGGGAAATACGGATTATCAGATC
>CAYPTZ010000978.1:0-1838 GCA_964413395.1 uncultured archaeon
GACTCAGAAAGGTCATTATCACATAAATGTCAAATTGACCGAATTTTATTCCAGAGTGATATATAATAGATTTAAGTTTACTGTACTTATATTTTTGAAAATAGAGATTCAAAAATATATAAAAAAAAAAAAATAAAGTGTTTAAAATGAAAAAAAATATAACTAAAAGGATATTATTATCAATTTTTATAGTTGGAATGATATTTAGTATGGATCTTTCTGGACTACAGCAGAATCAAACTGAAACGACTAATTTTGAGGGACGAGAAATAAAAATTCGTTCAGCAGCAATTGGTAATCATAATCCCATATATCTTGGGAATAATACTGCAGCAGATCTTTTTTTTGCAGGAAACGGTACATTAGGAACACCAGAAAGTCCACATATCCTTAAAGATTTGATAATTAACTCAACAGTTAACTATGGAAAAATAATAGAGTTTGTAGATATAAATCGTTCAATTATCATCCAAAACTGCACAATTGATGGTTTAAATACAAATAATACATATGGCATCTATTTTACCAATAATAAAAACATTATTGTTAAAAATTGTACGATAATAAATAATCAACGGACTGGAATCTATATAGATTCTTCTTCTGAAAATATACTTATACAAAATTGCACAATAATCAACAATCAATATGATTTTTATTCCAATTCTGGAGAGGCTATTATAATAACTGGAAAATTTAATCAAATAGTTAACAACTTAATAAAAAATAATGGCGTAGGTATTGATATTGGTCATGAAGATTTTCACTTCAATAACATTACAGGAAATAATATTACTGAAAATAAAATAGGTCTTATCACCAGTGGAGCAGGCTACGGAAATAATATATCAGGAAATTTTATTTATGATAATGGGATGAATAATGTTTTTTATAATATAGTTGGATTATTTGGTGATTTATACAAATACAATATTGTGGGAAACATTGACACAGATGGTGATGGATTGCTAGATATTGATGAGATATTAATTCACAATACAAATCATACGATCGTTGACACTGATGGAGATAATTTGATGGATGGCTTTGAACTTCAAATAGGATATGATCCCACTAATCCTGATACCGATGATGATGGAATTATCGATTCTCTCGATTATTATAGTTCAGGGGAAATTTTTGTATCTCCGAAACCTTCAGCAATAACTAATCATCTTTGGCAAGAGATTCAAACAGGATTATATTTAGTAAATTGTACGGATAAGGACGAAGTTACTTGGATGATTGGGAACATAGATGCACAAGGGGAAGGAGAAATTCGATTAACATATAATGAGACCAATCCAACCACTACTATCCCCAAAGAGGGGACATCATTCTCTGGATATTATAGTATAGAAACCAGTGGAATTTCTACCGTGGATTATCACTTTGATATGAATTTCTATTTTAAAGCAGACTCCTATAATGCCTCTGAAATTGAAAACCTTTGCGTCTATAAATTAATCGATGGAAAATGGGAACAATTGATCTCAGAAGTGGATACTACAAATTTAAAAATTAAAGTAGAAGATGTCGATGTAAATTATGTGTATGTTATCGGGATCAAAACCGAAAATAGCTCTGGAAATGGGAGCAGTGGCATTCCAGGATTTCCGATATTAACCTTATTATTAACACTTGGAATAGGAATAACTTTCAGTGCCAATAAAATTCAAAAAAAAGCAAATAAAAAAAAGAAAAATAGTGAGATATAAAAAAATAAAGAAAAAAAAGAAAAATAAAAAAATAACGTGAAATAACAAAATAAATAAATGACAAGAAATAAATCTAATATATCCCCTATAAGAGATATTTATGAGGAATATATAACTAAG
>CAYPTZ010000979.1:0-1838 GCA_964413395.1 uncultured archaeon
AATTCTTTATTAAAGATTAAAATTAGAGACAACGCTAATTGTTATCTCTAATCAATCATATTTTTATCAATTATCTTTCCTTACCAAAGCATAAGTATCTACGCTACTATATGATTCTTCATATCCATAAACTATCAGCAGATAACCGCCAGGATAATCAGCTGTTGCAGGCTGCACAATTTGCTCGTCATCATCACCCCAGATTACTGATTCTCCAACTTGTTCTATTTCATCATCAGCGTCAATTCCATATAATTTCATATCATAGTCTACCCCAGCTGGCACTGCAAGGTCTATAGTGAAATTACCCGCAGAATGTATAAAAAACATATCATAATCATTTCTATAGTAAATGTATGAATCTATTGCTTCTCCTGCTCCGTTCAATAATGAATTTGGCCCATCCCAAATACCATTATTAGAGGCTGCGCTATATGCCGAATCATAATCATTATTGCCAATAGATTCCAAAGCATCAGTATATGTTGGAGCATGCGAACTAATAAATGAGACCCAATCAGGGGCTTCTTTGGCAAATAATATATTCGCTGCTGAATACTCATTATTAAAATACGAAGCACTCAGTGGAAAGTATAGAGCCAGCCCCTGTGAATTAATAAAATCTGCTCCAGACTTATTTATTATTATAGCATTGCCAAGCGCTGTTTGTAATGCATTCCCAACAATTACCTTATCACAGAATCCATAAATATCCGCATTGTCTGGATCAGCATATGAAAAAGTCAGCAATCTGGCATCTCCACACGTAATAGAATTATCTAAATCAGATCCCAGATTATTTATCTCTGTTACAACAGTATCAATCCTGGATAAATCAATTGCCGAAAGCGTAATATCAGTATATATTTCGCCAGATCCTTCAACATTTGTTCCATTAGTATAAACAGTATAATATTGATCAACGATAAATGTCGCAAATTCAATTGGAGTAATATCATCAGCATGATTTTTAACCTGTCGCATGATTTGTGTATATGGAAAACCATATCCCGGGATTGTTTCTTCTGATGCGATTAAAATATCAGCAACACCTTTTAATTCAGCGGCAACCTCCACCATCCCCATTAGGCAGGCATCTAAAGCGATAATATCAATTTTATCAGTAGCGCCAAAACCACTTTCTATTGCCTCGCGTACTTCTTTCATATATAGAGAATCGCCCCAATTAGTATCATCCCAGCAAATTGCTTTTCTGATCCCGATCTTTTTAATGCGTTCTTCTTTATTCCCATCACTGCTTCTCCAGCCGCCGCCATGATTACTCATAAGCAGCATATAGTTTTGGGCAGGATAACTTGATTTACAGAATGAAATAAAATTAGCTAGAGTAGTTTTGTGCCCCATATTTAATTCTATAGAACCTGATTTAGTAATACCTAAAGATGGAATCGCAATTCTTTTAGTTGCAGAACTTAAAGTAGAATTAAATCCGGAAGAATCAAAACCGACTTTATAGGCGCGCGTATCTGCCCAATTTCCATCACCAGAATAATATCCATTAATACGATCTACTAACGCAATTACCTGGACTTTTTTATTTGAAAAATCTACACCTTCAATTTCATTTAGATCTTTATATAAAAAATTTTCCAGATTATTATCGCCGTCAACGTAATACATAATTGTCCAATTGGCTTTTTCATTCGATGAACTGCTGCTACCACTGCCAAAACAGCCTGAAAATGAACTCCCCGCTAAAATTATAAAAGTATACATTATTATTGACTTATAAAACAATCTGATTTTTATCATTTCCTTCTCCTTTAAATTTTATATTATATTTGTTTACATATAAGTGTCAAATTATTAAAAAATAT
>CAYPTZ010000980.1:0-1838 GCA_964413395.1 uncultured archaeon
CAGAGTTCAATATCAATTTCCGCTGGTAATAAACTTTCATTTAGATTTCTTTCAGTGTCATCAATCGTCAAAAAACTTTCAACTAATTCTTGTTCATTCACCAATGAAAAATAATCCCAACCAAATGTTCTTGCCATATTTTTTACTATTTGATCTGGAATATTATTTAATTTATCATATGTTACTTTATTAATATTAACTAAAGAATCGATAAATTGTCTAATTTGGTCAAATTCCCTACCATAAAGTTTCAGAAGTTTACTTACCTTACCTTCTTCAGTCAAGTCATAGGTTTTTAATGATGATGGGGTCAGAAATCTTGCAATTAAATCGGTTTTTATTTTATCATACTTAGCACCAATTCTCAATATAATTTCCAAAAACTTTTGATATGTAGGAGTGTTTATATCAATATTATATCCATCACTTGTTGACCACAAAATCTTCTTATCTGAATATATAATTTTACCATCTTCAAGTAAGGTCGGGTCTTTTAATGTAAAAATAAAACCACTACTACTATCTCTTTGTGAGACAATGTTTTTTTCATATGCATTAAGTAATGCTCGGAATTCTTCAAAAATAACATTGTTTGGTCTAATATGATAATCAAGAATACCAGTATTACCAGTTCCCATTAAAACAAATGGATTGCCTTCAACTTGTAGTTTTATATATGTATTTATTGGAATCGTGGTGCTTGGATAAAAACCCGTACTATTTATCGTGTTTCCAGTATAACCAACAATTTTAAATAGATTATTGTGTTCTAGATTCGACCAAATTACATAATTATAATATGATTCATTCAAATTTTTCAATTCATTATCGTCTGGAACACTTTCATTCCCACTATTAAAAATCAATCCAAAAATATTTGTTGTAGAAGCTGTTGGAAGATAAAATGTTGCAATATTTGAAATCATATCATAACCATATCCTTCATATGTTATATTTCCACCAATATTTTTTTGTGAATTAGCGAATAATGAACCCGGGTATGCTAAAATTATATTTTGAATTGATACTCTAAGAAACTCATATGCTGAACCATATCTAACAAAAGTATTTAGGTTTGATTTATCAAGATTTAATACCGCATTTGTAGTATATTGATGAATAACTTCAGATTGAGTTTCATTAATACCAAGCGTTTCTAATGTAACAGGACTAACGAATGAACTTAGAGAATCAGTATAATTAATTGTGGTCTTACCATCAAAATTAGTTGTAACAAAAAATTTCCCAAAAGAAAATATTGTATTTGATGGGGTATCGTTAAAATAATCACCATTTAAGTTCTCATTAAGATTTGTTCTTACTACTTTTACCTTTGCCACAGTTTACGATTTACTATAAATACGATAAAAAGAAAAATCCCAATTCAATGATTGGGATTTTCTTGATTTTAATTAAAATATTTTATTGAACATCACCAGTAACGTCATTGAAGTTCTGAGTCTCATCGATATTAGTTCTTCTTTCCTTAACTTCGTAGAGCGGTACATTATTAATATCATCCTTAATTTCATAAATATTGAACTGTCTAGTGATTATTCTATTTTGGTCATAATACGTTAAAATACCATTATCAATATCTTTAATTTGTTCACCAGCAATGTAATTTGTAAGAGTATCAATTGTATTCTGAACCATATCTACTTCAATTACTAACGGTGAAAAAAATGTGTTTGAAATCAAAATCATTTGGTCTGGATTTCCAATAGGAATCGTTTCAGCCGCCAATTCCAGAGAGACTGTCCCATACCACTCGAGAAAATCAAGCCCGATTCGCAGGTCACCGTTGAGTGTATCCGAAATGCACTTGCCTGCATCGA
>CAYPTZ010000981.1:0-1837 GCA_964413395.1 uncultured archaeon
CCTTTATTTATACAATATTTAAATATTTTGTCCAGCAATATTGCGTATGATCCCATTATGGAACCTTTACTCATTGATTTTACTTGATTAAAAATGTAATCAGAATTATTAATAAGAATAACAACTAAATCTGTTGATATTTCTTTTTTAAATCGAAGACGAATTAAATGAGAGTCCATAATACCTCTATTTATATTTAGAGAAACTACTTTTGCCCTACCAGTTGTTCCCATCATAGTTATTATTAAATCACCTGGTAATATTTCATAAACCGTCATTTCTTTAAACTTTTTATTAGTTAGAAATCTTTTACCTATTTTAAAATCATTTTTAATGACATTTTCTTGTCCATAAACTTTATATCCATCTTCAACTAAATCTTGTAATTTTAAAGAACTTCCAAAAGGGCCAATCTTAATACCGTCATTCCCCGGTTTTAACGAATACTTCAATTTCTTAATTTCCCAATGTTCAGGTATCTTCCCAATCCACTCAATCCCGCTGTCTTTATATTTTGGATATGGTTTCATTATTCATTTTACCTCAAAAATTCTTTTTTTTATTTGATTTTATCAAACAAATATGATACATTATCATTAATCCACTGATGTGGAGGTGGATGGTTTGTCCATCGCCCGCTTTATGCGGGTTTTTTTATGGTAATTTCTTGATTCCATAACCAATTATTTTACCTTCCATATTTCTATGATATTTTTTCTCTAAAATGTGAATTATCTTATCTCCGAATGTAGTATTCTGTTTTTCTTCAAAATCAAACCTTCGCAGCATATCATTTCTTGATGGGTGTGCAAGAATGTCAGCGAGTTGAAGTCCTGATATATTGTTTGATTTAGGCTTTACCTTTAATTGAGAGGAAGTCAGATTTTCTTGAAATGATTGAGCATCTATATATTGAGTTCCCTTTTCATATAATTCAGAAAATGATTTTTTTAACCTTGAGTCTTCTTTTTTACCTCTTGATTCAATTATAACATCCCCCACTACTTTATTCTGTTCTAAAAACATAATATATCTCTCTAATAAAATAGCGAGGCAATAGTGATATGGATCATATTGCCAGGTTTTATATAGATCTCTATGTTCCTTTTTATCTACCAAAACTGATATTACTGTAAATTCCCATTCATCAAGCTTTGATAGTAGTTTATGATTAAATTTCTTTTCTATCCTCGATTGTTTTAATACATGGAATGGCGATCGTTTATTTACCATTTCCTTTCTGTGCAAAATTATCGGATCATCAGGATGAGAGGAGAAAAAATCCTGCTTTAATTTTTCCATGTCATTATGAAGATAGTTTTTTACATAATCAAGAGAAATGATAACACCTGTTAAACTCAAAAACCTTTGATTCGGATTATCAGAACTTTTTAAATCTGGATTACCGGTTTCATCTATATAGATTCTATGTTTATACATTGCAATTATTTAAGTATCTCCCCCAACAATCCCTCTGTCTCTTGTTCCAGCTTTAAAATATCTGCTGTTATTTCCTCTAAAGGCCGTAAGGGCTTGTACGTATAGAAATACTTGGTAAAACTAATCTCATACCCAATCTTATCCTTACTCCTGTCCATCCAGGCATCGGGAACATGGGGCTTTACTTCCTTTTCAAAATATTTATCAATATCATCTTTTAAAGGTACTTTCTCATAATCCCTTAAAGAAGAATCGGTTTTTGTCTGTCCTTTGCTCTCCTTTTCACTTTTATCATTTTCTTTAAGGGGCCGTTCCACTGTAATTTTGGTATATCCTAAATCCTCATTATCAAAGATTTTACAAAGTTCTCCTTCTTCATAGGAGGTGTAAATCTTTG
>CAYPTZ010000982.1:0-1836 GCA_964413395.1 uncultured archaeon
GAGATTGCAGTAATTGATTTCAAGTGGCATCTGTCATCCTTCTCAATGGCGAACGCTGCCCATAACCAGGGGGCATGGTTTTTAGCCCATCTGGTTCATGGGGATGTTATAAGTTTCATTACGCATAAGTCAAATTAGAGTTGGTTGATTAATTTTTTTGGTCTTTTTTATTCACATTTTCCAGTTTTTATTAAGTAGGTAAGAGTTGACTCCATTCTCAATAACATAGTATCTAGCTGCTTATCTGTTAATTTAGATTTTATTGAGTGTGTACCACCTTGAAATAAATTTACAAATGATAAAACTGAATCAATATCTGATTTAACAAAATCGGTGAAGGAATCATGATTAATTCCTCGACAGATATATAAAAGCCTAGCTTTCCTTGTAGGCTTTTTGTTTACATAATGACTAGGATCCTTACTCCATTTTCTAATTTCCGCATTAGGTGAAAGATGATGAAGGACATGTGTATAAAGTTCTCGTAAGGATATGGAAAAATGCCTTATCCTATCAGGATTTTTTGATTTTAAAGAATCTTTTGCTCCTTCTAACATTTTGGTCAAGACTGGGTCTATGTTAGAAAGATAGCCATTTAGCTCATCATATATTTCTGTTTCAATAGAATCATCTTCAATTTCTATTGTGATAGGATCATTTGAAACTATACTTATCAATTCCGTGTTGCGATAATATTCATACGGCGTCTGTATTGCAATTGTTTCAGGCAGTTCACTTATAAATAATCCCTTATCTTCCATTGGCTTATAAAGGTTTGAGTATGAATCAGAAAATGCAAGAAACCTATTTTGTAGGGCAGCCTTTTCTTCAGTATTTATTTCAAGGATAGAGCCAATTTTGTCCAATTCAAAAGTTGAAAGCAATGACTTTGTATCATCTAATATTGTTGTAAATGCTGTTCCATTTAAAATTGGACTAATTTCAACATTAAGATCCAAGTGCAACTTATTATCGTCTGATATTTTAAATAGTGATGATTCAGAATTAATCTTATATGTTAGTTCCGTATTTAATTCAATCATCCCGTCTTTAATAAATAAGTTATCATCTGTCGTCAGTCTGATTGAACCGCATTCATTGATATTTAGATTATCTAGAGTTGTTACTTTCAAAAAGTCATTAGGTTGCTCAAATGATATCAAACTAGATGGTTGACAAATTTCAAGGCACGATAAACTGTTTTTTATTGGATCATTTAATCGTAATACCCCTTTACTAAAATCATGAATATTGTCTGAAGGAGTGAGCATAATGGGATTAGGTGTTTCTGTAATTAAGGTGTTAAGTGATGTTTTTGTGATAATTAAATTGTTTATTGCAGATAGTGAATCAGGAACATTAATTTGAATGCCTTTATCCTTCTGTAATATGTTAGAATCAATTGTAATTCCTGATACAGCACAAGCTTTATTTATTGTGGAATCATTTATAGTTACACCTAATACGCTTTCATCCTCTATTAATAAATTAGATGACGAGGTTAAGTACAGTATTTTATTTTGTTGCGATTCAGGAACAATTGGGATCTTAATAAAATTTTGTGCTGAATTCGCTACATCTATCAAATGAGTATCTTCATTTATTAAAACTCCGTTCTTTATCACTTTAGGCGAAGTATGTTTTCGCTTTTTCATTATGTTTAACTTCCTCCTACTTTTACGCAGTTAAATTTATAACGGATTCATGAGGGGCGGGCGGATTGGCGGTGATGAGCGTGAAGAAGGTGCAAAACACTTTCCCGGCAACACGCTGCAAAAGCGGCACAGTGAAGCGGGATGCCCTTAAATTTCTAAGAATCTTACTCTATCAACTGAT
>CAYPTZ010000983.1:0-1834 GCA_964413395.1 uncultured archaeon
TTCGTGCTACCTTTAATAAAAACGAAAATGAAATAAAAGGAGTAAGTGGATTGATTGAATTAAATATTGAAACCAACCCACAAATATTAGCTGGGAAAATTCCAATAGAATTACCTGGGGATAATTCTTATGTATCTGTATTTGCCGATAGCCTTGCTAAGACATTATCCGAGAAAAAGATTATATTTTATAGACAAGATTCTAGACAAGTTATTGAACTTGGAAATATTAAAAATGAGAAAGGTGAAATTACACATACTGGATTTATTATTGTTACTCCTGGAAGA
Source organism: uncultured archaeon (assembly GCA_964413395.1). GTDB lineage: Archaea > Asgardarchaeota > Lokiarchaeia > Sigyniarchaeales > Promethearchaeaceae > Lokiarchaeum. The sequence continues at coordinate 288 of CAYPTZ010000983.1, forward strand.
TTTGCGACACTGATTGAAAGATACTTTTCTCCATGGACATATAAAACAACAAAAAACGGACAAAAATATAAAGTTGAAAAATCAATGAATAAGAATGATGGTAGTATTGTTTTAGAAAGCCAAATTCTTCAAGAAACTATACCTTCAATAAATAGAATTTTTAATGTGCAACTTCCAATTATTTATAATGGTGAATTAACATTCCCAAATGTTGGGTATGATGAAAGGTTTAGGTCTTGGCTCCCGTTAGATTGTGGGAAAATTTCTGATATGGAAATGCCACTCGATAAAGCCAAAAAATTATTAAAAGAAATTTATAAAGAATTTTGTTTTGAAAGTAAACAAGATTATCTAAATGCATTAAGTGCATTAATTACTCCGTTTCTTCGTGGGCTATTTAAAACTGGGTTTAATACTAGATGCCCAGTTTATTGTTATGAGGCGAACAGGGAACGTAGTGGTAAAGATTTTTGTGCTGGTGTAACTGGTATGCTTTATGAAGGAAATGCAATAGAAGAAGCTCCAATAAGTTCTGGCGAATATCATTCTTCTGGAGGTAATGATGAATTAAGAAAGAAAATTGCGACAGCAATGTTAAATGGAAAAAAGAGAATGCATTTTTCTAATAATAAAGGGCATCTTAATAATGCTGTGCTTGAAAGTATTACTACCAACACAAGATTTTCTGATAGATTATTGGGAAAAAATATTGAAATAGCTTTTGATAATGAAATGGATTTCTCATTCTCTGGTAATCTCGGCATGACAATGACACCAGATTTAGCCAATAGAACAATTTTTATTAAATTATTTTTAGATATTGAAGATGCAAATAAACGACAATTTGCAAGGCCTAATTTACATAATTGGATTTTAACCAATAGAAATAATATTTTATCTGCCCTTTATTCACTTGTAAGAAATTGGTTTGATAAAGGAACCCCAAGTGGGACTATTCCTTTTGCAAGTTTCCCAGAATGGGCGAGAGTTTGTGGTGGGGTTATGGAAGCGGCTGGATATGGAAGCCCATGTAAAAGAGAAGATAACCGTTCAGGCATCTCAATAGATTCAGATACAGATGAGATGAAAGAGTTATTTGAACAATGTTATAAAGAACATCCTAATACTCCAATTAGTAAAAATGAGATAAGAAATATAGTTACGGCAAATAATATTATGGGTTATATGAATTGGAATGAACAATCCCATGTTATAAAATTTGGGAACAAACTTATGAAATTTAAGGGTAGAATATTGAGCGGAATTACAATGAAAGTTGAAGATGATAAAATTAGGTCTTCAAGATGGAAATATATATTTTCAAAAGAAAATGTGAAAAAAGAGGTAAAATGGTTATTTTAACCACAAATCTTGGCAGTCTTGGCAGTCTTGGCAGTTTCTGTCCGTCGCTCAGTTATGAAACCCCCCTTAGGAACAATAGTGGGGGAGGGTCAAAACACTACCAAGACTGCCAACACTGCCACATATAATCCACAAAAAACCCAAAAAACCACAAAATGAAACCCGAAAGATCACTAGCAGAACTA
>CAYPTZ010000984.1:0-1833 GCA_964413395.1 uncultured archaeon
TCTATTAAAGGGAACTACACAAATGGATTATTGACTATCGAAGGAAAAATTAAGGATCCATTATCTGATGCATTTGAAATAAAACTAAAATAAATTTTTTAAAAAAAAAGAGGTGTAAATTATGGATATATTTGACAAATTTGAAAGAAAAATGTCTCGATTATGGGATATATTTGATGATGATTTTAGAGATATTGGTAATATCTCAAAAATTGGAATAATGGATAACAAAAATGAAAATAATTTTCATTCGGTATCATACCATCAAGAATTTGGAAATTCAGAAGATGGAGAATATTCCATGTCTTACCGATATGAAACGGGAATGAAAGAACCAGAGATATTAATAAATGGAAATCCTTCTCAAAAAAACATAGATTCATTTTTGGAAGGTCTTAAAGCTCACCATAGCCAACAATTAAAGAATTCAGATTTAAAGAAATTAACTGCAAAAAAATCTGAACTATCTTCAATGGAATTTTCTCTCGAAATGCCAGGTTTAGGGAAAGAAGATATTAAAACAAAAATTGAAGGAAAAAGAGTTTATATTAACGGAGAAAAAGGAAAGCTAAAATATAGTAAAGTAATTAAAACTCCTTTTAAAATCGCAAAAATAGAAATAACTGCTGATAATGGTCTAATTACAATAATTGCCAAATCTTAGAATTTTTTTTTTTTTTTTTATCCTAAGTTTTCATGATTTAAAGTTTATAGCAGAATAATAGGATTCTTTCCATATCAAATTATAATTTTAATTGGTATGATTATGCAACCAAGATACTTGCATAAAAATTTTATATATATAATCATTAGACTATTCTTTATAATCTTAGTTATTACTTTAGAGTAATTATAGTAAAAATTATTCCCTATTTATTAGTAAAAAATGGCAAAAAAACAATCAAATAATGTAAAAAAGTTTTTTAAGTAGAACTTAAAAGCTTAATGAATTTTGCTTCAGAAATGTGCAATGAAATGAGTTTTTCAGACGATTTTGATTATGAAAATTCAACTATGCATGCAATTGTCAATATTAATGGCACTATTATCTATTTAACTGATGGACCAAGTGATTATGTATCCCAAGGAAGAGTAGAAGTTACACTTGAATTGGACTCAAAAATCCAAATCGATAATATTTGGGTTAAAGTAAAAGAAAAGAATTTCAAAATTTTGAAAAATTGTCCAAGACTTGGGAAAGATGGTATGGAAGGTTTATGGATTCAGAAGGAATTGGATGGTAATTAAATTTTAAAAAATCTAACTATCTTATCTTTTTTTTTCAATCTATTGAATGGATAATTACAATATATTAAAATTTATCATTTAGGTAAGCAAAAAAAAAATGAATATATGTTCAAGATTGGTCTACCTAAACTAAAAAATTAATAAATTAGTGAATTTTAGTCACTAATTACATTAGTTATTTTATTAAAAATTCAGACTTTCAATCAGGAATTAAGTAAAATATAAATAAAAAAAAAGTGCAAAATTATGGGCAAAAAAAAGAAGGAAAAAACAGAAAAACAGGAAGAAGAAGTTAAGACCGAAGATAGTGAAGATGATGAAGAAATGGATTGGACCGATTTAGAGGTATGGGTTGAAGATTTGAAAGCAAAATATTTAGAACTTGAAGGACAAGAATTTTTATCCCAAAAAGAACAAGCCGATTTTAATGAAAAAATGCTTGATGTCATTACAACCATTATCGTAAATATGCGAATAATGAAAGAAGAATTTAAAATGTTTGAGAATGTTTATAAATTAAAAGGTATGGCCAGTAAAATTCAAGAATTTGTAGTCGGTGGAGAACCAGAAGTTGAAGATGACTCT
>CAYPTZ010000985.1:0-1832 GCA_964413395.1 uncultured archaeon
TTTCTTCCATAGTTACCAGTTCAAATGGGATACTTCGGAATAAATTCTCAGCAGCCTGTAAAATTTGTTCTCTTGTTTTTTGAATTTTCCGAATTTTTGTTTGTTTTATTTCAACCATAGCATATTTCCCACAGGTTAATTATAATGAAATTTGATATCGTGATTAATTTTAGACATGATGTCAAAATATTTAAATATAATTCTACTTTTTTAGACATAATGACTAATATTAGTCATTACTTCTAATTATTAAGATGAGATAACATGAAAAAGAGTAAAATTGCGGTAATATATTCTTCTAAATCAGGGAATACTAAAAAAATTGCTGATGAAATATTTAATAATATTCCTTCTGAAAAAGAAATGGTTCCAATGTCTGATGAATTGGATATTGATGATTATGGTTTTTGTTTTATAGGCTTTCCAATTGAAGGAAGAAATCCTTCTTCAAAGGTTCAAACTTTTTTACAAAAAATTGTGAATAAACAAATTGCCTTATTTATCACTCATGGCGCTCCTGAAAATGATCCCAAAATTAAAGATTGGATTGAAAATATAAAATCATACCTTTCAGATTCAGTAGAAATTGTTGATATCTTCAATTGCCAAGGTGCACTTTCTCCTCAGATACAGAATTACATGTTAAATTCTGGAAGAGAAGATTTAATTGGTTTTGCAAAACGGGCTCATCTAGGACAAGGACAACCCGATCAAAGTCGGTTAAAACTAGCTGCAAATTTTTCTAAAGAAGTTATCATAAAATTAAAAATATCAATTGAATAATACAATCATCAGTTTTTTTTTTTTATATTACTCATTAACTCATTTTTTTGCCCATAGGGGCAAAATTTAACACATTTTGAACAGATATGAAAGGTATGTTCGTCTAATGAATTTAAACTCATATACCGTGCAGCGACTTTTTTATTCCGTGCTCGAATTAATGCAAATTTTAATCTTGACATATTTGGTGTCCGTGCTGTGTATGTCAAACACCGCATGATTTTCACTTGTTTTCTTTCAGGCATAATGGCTTTGACCGGACATACATCTGCACAAATATTACAGTTTGGTGGACAACCGGGTTCTTTCATCTCAGGATAATGTAACCTAGGAAGAGAAGCAGTTGTTATAAGGCCTCCTATCATTAGCCGTGCTCCGTAATGCGAATGAAGTAACAACCCATTTTTCCCAATTATTCCTATTCCAACTGCTTCTGCCATTCTCATTTGATTCACCTGTCCTACGACAACACCCTTATCATTCACTGCAAGCAGCATACAACCATATATAGGAATAGATTGCTCATCCTTTTCTTCGAGCATGCTTGAAAAACGTAAAGCTAATGTATCAAGACGACGATATAGGAGGTTTTGGGAACGCCAAACATTTTCTAAACTATACGTTTGAGTATGGTATACATGTTTCGGTAGGGGGATCCCAAAACATACTATACTTTGGACTCCCGGGAGAAAGTCTTCTGGATTATAACCTGGTGCCCCCTTTACCATACTTGTAACGGGACCCATTCCAAAAACGACCATATTTTCATCTTGTGCAATTTGAGCAATTTCTTCGGAGATCATCTGATTACCCTTTTTTGATTTTCTAATTCAGATATTAATTTGTTTTTTTGGCTTTAAAAATTTCTTCATAATTATATTAAAACCTTAATTTTGATGATAATATGGTATTGTTAAAAATTAGGGTCTAATTTATAAAAAAACTACAGTAAATAGTATCTTAGTAAAATATATAAATTGCAAATCGATTATTTGTGAAGAATGTGTTTTTTTTTCTGTAGTGCCAAATTGATTTTTAGGTCATTAAAA
>CAYPTZ010000986.1:0-1826 GCA_964413395.1 uncultured archaeon
GGATTCATTGAATGGACAATGACTTCAGTAGGAAGTTCTTTATTATTATCAATACAATGATAAATCAACCACTGTGCACAATGGTATCCAGTTTTTTCATAATCTGGGGCATCATAATCAAATGTTTGTTGTTTGTAATGAACATCAGCAAGGTCATGGTCAAATGAAATGATATCGGGAACACCCTTATTCTCAATAATTGTTATAAATGCATAATAATTCCGAACAACAATCCATTTCATTGATAAATAAACTGGAAGTTTCATGTATTCATATGCTTCTTTAGGCATACGAATATCATCAAGAAATAGTTTATAACTCACGAGTTTCTTTTTTAATTACTTTTTTATCAACATTTCTACGTTTTTTGGCAGTAAATCTTTTCAACCATGAAGCACCAGCATGTGCTCTCCATTCTCTATTAAGAAAAGAATTTTCTTTATACCCAACTCTTAATTTACAATGTTAATTATTTTCCTTGACTTCTGTAAGGTTTTTTGTAATTTTTTGAAATCTTGATTTTACTTTCTTTTGATTTTGCATGAATGCCTTTACGTTTTGTTTTAACCTTACTAATTCTTTTAGAATGTGTACTAATATTTTTTGCCATATTTAATATTTTTTACAAATTTATAAAAATAAATACAAAGTGCAAGATATAAAATTCTTTTTGCTATCCTTCAAGGATTCGAACCTTGACTACCAGAACCAAAATCTGAGGTGCTACCGTTACACCAAAGGACAATTATATCAAGATTAGCGCATAATTAAAATTATATCAAGATTAGCGCATAATTTGTTGTCCTCGCAGGATTCGAACCTGCAAACCCTTTCGGGTGTCGGCTTCAAAGACCGATGCAATAACCATTCTGCCAGAGGACAATGGTGCGATTTTTCTTAGCGCATTTTGCTAAAGGAATTACTAAACCTCGAATACGAACAAATCACATTAAACCTTTTTCGCCATTCGTACCGAACCTCGCTGTCTCAGCAGGTCTCGAACCTGCACTCGTCTCCTTCAGAGGGAGCTATGTTGCCAATTACACTATGAGACAATATCACGTAATTATGTGATAACTCAAATTATCACGCTTTTGGGGTGAAAGGACGGGTTCGAACCGTCATATTCCTGATTCACAGTCAGGAGAGTCTACCAATTCCTCTACAATCACCATGTTAGTAGAGTAGGCGGGACTCGAACCCGCAACCCCCACATCCCAAATGTGGTACGCTGCCAATTGCGCTACTACTCTATATTTTTATAATTTCTTCGCACCACTATAATATGCCTTATTAAAGAAATAACTTAATGTGGATTTACTTGTATTATATTTTTCACAAATTTTTTCAAACGTCATACCAGATTTTCTATCCTTTAATATTTCCTGAACCTCTGCATCACTAAATTTTCTTATTTTTTTTGATGCATTGATTGCTTTTTTTATTCGAATTGTTTTTGGAATATCCATCATATTATCTGAATGAGTTCCAATCCCAATATTTTCCCATGAATTATTAAGTGAATTCCCATCCAAATGACGAACAACAATACCATCTTTAAAAATTTCATCCCCATATTTTAAATATCCAACAAATTTATGTACGGCAATTGTTGTTCGTTGACCGTAATATCTGATAGTGAAATGATATCTCTCTTGTGCTTTACGTAATGAAATTTGTTTTCTACTTGAAAACACATTTCCATTATTGTGAACATAATATCCCTTTTTCTTTGCTTCAAATAAAACATCATTAATTATTCCCATAATATAAAAATTTTCTCAAAATTATAAAATTATTATTAATATTCAAAGAACGTGTTAAAT
>CAYPTZ010000987.1:0-1825 GCA_964413395.1 uncultured archaeon
CGAAATCAATTTTTTCATTTTGAACTTTTTCAAAATATTTTTTCGCTGTTTGATAATTCTTTTGAAGTAAATTTGTTTCAATTATGCGTAACAATGAAGAACCATAAAATTCGGTTTTAGGGACTTGGCTAGATAGAAATTGCAGTTCTTCTGCAGTTTTCAAAGCATTAGCTGTGTCTTTTTTTACCATATATAGATCATAAATTGCATTTAAGGCAGATAAGGCATCTGATTTTTTTGCTTCCTTTACATATTCAGTATAGGCCTTTTTATGCATATTTAAGGCTTTATCAAGTTGCTTTAAGCGCCAATATACGCCTCCAAGATGATAGTAAGTATCTCCAAGACGGACTAAAAGGCCCGATTTTTCCGTCCATTTAATACTTAGCTCAAAATTTTTAACAGAATCTAAATAATCGCCAGAATTTTGATATTCCATACCAATTTGATGGTAGATATCACCGGCGAGGTAAAATTCATTTTTATTTATTGCGTATGAAGCTAATTTCTTTAAAGTTGTGATTTTTTTTTCGGATTTATCATTTGAATCAAAAATTGCCCAATTCAAGATAAACCCAATATATTGTCGGATCAAACTCATTGATTTTGCCCATTCCTGAGCAAGATCAAGTTTTATTTTTATGCAGTTTTATAATGAATTTGAAGATAAGGGAGAATTTGCGCCCAAAATTCTACGTAGTCACGTTTAGCATTTGATTCTGCAAGTAAATCTGAAGCTAGAATAAGATTTGGAAAAATTTGTGAAAACTTAAAATCTTTTTTTGATAATTTTTCTTCACACCAAAGCCAATAGACAAATGCTTTAACTTTATTGGAGACATGCGATTTTTTTTGATATTTTTCAAGAACTAAATCAAAATTGTCTGGATTTTTTAAGCTTTCATAGGATATTAGTTTTAGATATAATGATTCTAAAATCTGATTTTTGTTCTCCAATTCTTTTTTTGAAGGATCTTGAATTTTTGAGATGATATTGGTAAAAATTTCAATTATACCTTGATAATCTTGAATAACCATTAAATTATTTTCTAAAAAATGTAAATTTCCGATAAGAGTATTTAATTGTTGGGTTGCACTACTACTTATCCAATTATTCTTTAACCGAATAATCATTTTTTGGATCGAAGTTGGTATATCTGAAATTAGATCTGGATTATTCGTAGATTTTGCTGTAGAAGGTTCAGTATGCATGTGGATTTTATTATCAATATATTTAACTGCAATATATGGAAGTAAATAAAAAGTTGCAATTATTTGATGTTGATTAATCGTTAAATCTGTTGAATGTCCCCATTTATCTATGCTATGGATTATATTCTTAAAATCTAAGTATTTCATTCTACTGTATAAGATATTTATTGCTTTTACAAATATAGACACATGATTCATAAGCCAATGTTCAAGAAGATTATTCAAATCTTTAATATTGCCTTCATTATTAACCCATTGGGTTTTAATTATCCATTTTTTATAAATTATCCTTTTAATATGTATCTTTTGATGATATATTATGACTAAGTCTTTTTTTAACAAGGATTTGATTGCATTTTTATAAATTTCCTCACTAATTTCATTTCTTTTAAATGGTGGGTTTTCTAAATCAATTTCGTTGGCTAAGGATAAAGTTTTTAAAATCAATCTTTCATTTTGACTCAATTTTGAGTTCCAAATCGTTAGCATTCTTTGATCAAAGGTGGAGATCATTTCAGTTGGGTTAGTATTATTGATGTAAAATTCATATTCATAGAGTTCATGTTCAATTGTATCAGGATAACCTTGAGAATATTCGATTAATTTCATTGAC
>CAYPTZ010000988.1:0-1823 GCA_964413395.1 uncultured archaeon
TTTCCATCTTTAGAAATAAAATCAAATTGTGAGTTTAGGAGTAAGAGACCAGGATCAAAATCTGAAGTATTATAGCTAACATCTAATTGAATATCAATTATTTGACCTGCTAAAAGGTTGAAATTATAATAATCATCATCAATCAAAGTTAGGTCCTGATAATCCCCTGAAGTTAAAGGATATGCATTTGAAGTTAAATCATTATCTTCAAAGCGATCACTAATAACAATTTCAGCGGGAAAATCAATAATTATACCTAATTCGTATGGTGCAACAAACCATTCATCGGGGATAATTTCTATAATAACATCTTGTGCAATACCAAAATAGTATTCTAATGATTTATTTGCATCTGACACTGAATAATAAATTTCTTTATATTCGTTTTCAGCAAAATAGATTATTAGTTCACAATTGAATGTCTCATCATAAAGAACCAAATCCACTGCAAGATAACTCCCAGCAGGTACAGATATTACATAATAATCTTCATCATCACTAATAAGATCAAGATGATAACCTTCATTTATAGGGGCAGCATTTTCTGGAAAATCATTATCTTCGAATGTATCATCTAATGTAGATAATTTAGTGATGTTTAACATATAATTTCCATCAATTATATCAATTTTCTCAACCAAAATAATTAATATTTGGTTAATGCTTGAATAATATGTTATAGATTCATTAATATCTGTATTAGAAGAAGAATCTATAACATCACCAGAACTATTATAAAGCACTAAATCATAATCACGTAAATTATAGGGTATAAATAATTCAACATCAATAGTTTCACCAGCACTAATTGGATAGCTGAAAAAGTCATCATCTGTGCAACTTAAGAAATATTCACCTTCAATTATTGGTGATGCGCTTGCAAAATCATCATTTTCTTCAAAAATATCTTCAAATACCGTCTCATATATCATTATATCTAAATAATAATCCCCTGCACTTTGATCATTCAAATTCACTTCAAAAATTATTACTTGATCTGCATCAGAAAGAAAAGTGATACTTTTATTTGGATATGAATCTAATGTAGAATCTATTGTACTAGTTGGAGTATCCCAGATAAATAAATCATAATTATTAGTATTATCAGGGATTTCTAAGAAAATTTCAAGAGTATATCCTGTACCAATATCAATAGCATAGAAATCAGAATCATAACAGAATAAACTATAAAATCCATCGGTGATCTCTTGAGCTTCAAATAAAATATCATTTTGTTCATAGGAATCATCAATATATAGTAGGATTTCTAAGAAATAATAAATCTCAATATTTAAACTATCAGGTAAAACACAAATTAAAACCTCTTGATCTATTTTAGAAGAATAAGATACACTTTCATTTACTGAAGTATCAGATAAATCTACATTATCACCTGTTGAATTAAATAGGGCTAAGGTTAAATTTCCGATATTTTCTGGTATTTCGAGATTAATTTCAATTGTCTCTCCTGCTGATACTGAAATATTGAAATAATCCAAGTCTGCGCTATAAAGAATATAATCACCTTCTGAAATCAAAGCAGAATTGGCAGGATGGTCGTTTTCCTCATGGATATCATCAAAACTACTAATAATTTCCAATTGATAAAAAGTTTCTATATTTAAAGTATCATAAGAGACATAAATTAAGAGGTCCTGATCAATATCAGAAGTATATCTCACACTTTCATTTACTGATGTCATTGAAAAATCAAGAAGATAAAATGTTGAGTTATAGATTCCCAAATCTAAATCAGCAATGTTGTTTGGAATTTCAAGATTTATTTCAATAGTATCTCCTGCTAAAATTGGAATATAAAAATA
>CAYPTZ010000989.1:0-1822 GCA_964413395.1 uncultured archaeon
TGGGCTCCACTTATTTCCTTTTAATCCTTTGGCGATATTGGTAACAACAGTACGATTTTCACATGTAAATATTTTTTTTCCCGAAAACCCATCTTCCTTTAATTTCTTTAACACTCCTTCTACTTGCCATGGGGGAGATGAACATGCAGGAAAATATTTACTCCATGATAAATTTAATTTCACTAGCACTTTTTCTTGAGGAGAAAAGAATTTAGTATATTCTGAAAGTTCCATTAATTCTGCATAATCTTTAAGAATTGTTTGTGGAGATACTTTCTTTACAAAAATTTGGGGTTTTTCTTTATTTGGCATTAAATTTAACTCCTTTATATATTTTAATATAATTATAATGAGAAATTAAAGTCTCCTATTTCCAGATAAATTGTGATTAAAATGATTATTCCTGCTGCCAATAATCCTATTAAAATTCCTTTATCAGTAAATATTTTTTCTGTTTCTGAGATTTTTTTTGGATCTGCATAGGTTAGATACATAAATCTAATAATGATATAAAGTGCAAGAGGAGTGCTAAATACTAAGAAACCTTGATTATTTATGGGTACTATTGAATCATTTTCTTGGGGGCCAAGAACGCAATATAACGTGTATACTATAAATAATGCACTTGCGACCAAAACTAATATATTATTGAGTAATTCACTCGAATATTGATCATATATTTTCTTATGTTGATTTGCATTTTCTTTTCCTATTAAAGTCAAATCTGCAATTCTCTTTCCTGATGCTAAGAATAATGCAATTAAAAATATTGTAATAATTAACCAAGGGGATATTCTGATATCAATTATAAAACATCCCGCTAGAGCTCTCCATATATAGTTAGTACTTAGAACAATAATATCTGCAAAAGCAATATTTTTAAAAATATAGTTATACGAAGTACCAGTTAAAAAAATTAATATTAGTAAAATTGAGAATTCATTCTTAAAATAGATGATAAAGTAAATCTCAATTAAACCAATTATAATAAAGATAAAATAAGCAAAATTGATACTTATCTCACCATTGGCTAACGGTCTTTTATCTTTTTTTATTGGATGGATTTTATCAGACGCTATATCTTTAATATCATTCAAAATGTAAACCAAAGATGAGCATAAACTCACCAATATAAAAGCAAGAAATATTTTTGGATATAATTTGTATTCAAATAATTTTCCTGCAAAAAAAATACCTATGAACAATAATAAACTTTTATAATATTGTCTTACGCGTAATAGATTAGCGACTGATACTAGCTTATTGCTCATTTTTCTTTCTCCTTAATTAAATATTTTCTCTGGATGTCGCTTTCCTCTAATTTGGTTGATCATATTTGAAAAAGTGCTTATGTTATCTTTCTTTACTAAGATTAACAATGGTTTATCAATTAAAATAGAGTCTATACTTGATACCTTTAATGTAATTGATTCATCAAACATCGATTTAATTTTAATTTCATCAAATTTCACAATATTAAGTTTTTCATCATTTTTTTCGATGATTTCTTCTATAAAACCATCGAATTCAGAATTTACTGCTTTTTTAAGTAAAACATAACATCGTATTTTTGAGTTTTTAATATACATTAAAAATTTCTTTTGTGATTCATTAGAGTGTTCATCATTATAAATTGGAAAATATAAATGAGAGAATTTAATCACATAATCTTCTTTTTTCAATTCAACTACATTATTACTTTCAGGATCTTGGGTTTTTAGGGTAAAATTTAATTTTTCATCTGGATAAGAAATATCTGATAATATTTGGCGTTTATAATTTCCTTTTTCTTTTACAAAAATATCCTTATTTTTAAATGTTT
>CAYPTZ010000990.1:0-757 GCA_964413395.1 uncultured archaeon
AGATTCAATGAATTTATCACTTCAAAACTCCTTGATGGTACGTTAGATGGTTTAGTACGGCATGGAGTTAATAAGGAGGATATTGAAATTGCTTGGGTCCCCGGATCCTTTGAAATTCCATTAATTGCAAAAAAGATGGCTGAAAGTCGCAATTACAATGCATTAATATCACTAGGTGCGATTATTCGAGGAGAAACACCCCATTTCGATTACGTTGCTAATGAAGTTTCAAAAGGTATTGCTTCAATAAGTTTACAAACTCAAATTCCAATTATTTTTGGAATTTTAACAACAAATACGACTGAACAAGCGATTGAGCGGGCAGGAATTAAATCAGGTAATAAAGGTTGGGATGCTGCTTTAGCAGCAATTGAAATGGCAAATTTAATTCAGAAATTTTAACTAATAATGAATTTTACCAACTTACTTTTTTTTCCATAAGACTTTTTAAAGATATCCTCAAAAAAGAAAAGAAATTAAAAAAGAAAAATACTCTGCTTTAATCCTAATAAAGTTGAAATATATCAGAAATTCAAGATATTATGATTTAATATTGAACTATATAATTTAGAGAAAAAAGGCTGTTATGACAATTTTATATATCTTTCCATAGTTTATAAGGAATATTTTCATTAATCATAAATCAACAGTAGATAAATAATTTTATAAACAATTTCTGATACAAGTAGAGATAACATTTCTGTCTGTCTATAAATTTCTAACTATATTAATAATTAAAACATAGCAGAGTGTCTGT
>CAYPTZ010000990.1:767-1062 GCA_964413395.1 uncultured archaeon
AAATTTTACATATTTTGACTGAAAAATTTCTATCTGATGATGAAACAAATTTATTAACTTCTTCAATTTATTTTGAAAACCCTGAAATATCTATTAAAATTATAGAAGAATTGAATTGCAAACATGTCACATCAGCAGAATTATTAAATGAAATTCTAATATATAATATCAAATTTTTAAATTTAACTGGAAAGTATAATCTAGCCCTTGATTTAGCCAAACCTTTATTAAAAAAAGTCGAAAATAATGGAAATGCCTTAATGGAATTTCAAACAATAATAGGGCTGATAGAAGC
>CAYPTZ010000990.1:1072-1817 GCA_964413395.1 uncultured archaeon
AGAGCCTCTAAACAAATTGAAAGAGTGCTTTAAATTATGTGAACGTGGAAATAATTTAGTCAAATCTTTCATAGAAATAAGAATAACAAAAATCTTAAAAATTAAAGCGCAATTTTTCCTTGATCATGGAATAGTATTACATAAAAACTACCAATTTGACCAATCTCTTGTGTATTTAAAAAAATCATTAAAAATTATGGAATCTCTTGATGATAAATTGGGAATATCAGAAGTTTATCAACATATAGGACTTGTATTTCATTTATCATCAAATCCACAAGAAGCTATTAGAAATTACAACCTAAGTATAGAATTTGGAATGAAATTTAAACCAAATATGATATTGGCATGGACCTATGCTCATAAGGCTTGGACCCTATATTTTTCTGGAAATCTTGAAAATATTTTAAGTTATACAGATAAAAGCTTGAAAATAGCACATTTTTTTCATAATTCTCATAGTGAAGATTTTATTTCATTAATAAATGGGCGATATTATACTAGAATAGGTGATCTAGCTCAAGCAATTCAATTCTTACTAAGATCATATGAACTTAGGAAATCTCGTGGAAATTTACTTGAAATATCTTATGCACTTGTCGATCTTGCCGAAATATATAGTGACATGGGAGAGTTAGAGATAGTATCACAATATTTAGATCAAGCCATGGAAATTCCAAACACACTAGAGGATCCTCTTGCAGCGATCCAATATAACATGGAAAAAGGTAAATTATTAGCTGAA
>CAYPTZ010000991.1:0-1815 GCA_964413395.1 uncultured archaeon
TTTGATGATACTTGATGATGTCACTCATTTATTTTCTCTTTCCTGGATTACTATTATATTTTTATGAGTTTTTAAAGATTTTCAAAGATTTCTTGGGGATTTTCCTTGGTTTTTTTTTCAGATCAAAATTAATTCTCCTTATTGCCTATTGGACATCTCCCAAAATATCCACAAGTAAAAATAAAAAAACAAAAAAAACCCTTCTGATCATATTCCACAAATTCATTGCTCTCCCGCCCTACTTCGTACCCTATCAATCTTTTTCATACCCTCCTTTTCTTTCATACTTCCCCCTTTTTTTTCCCTCCCTCCAATTTCCCTCCCCTCTCCCCCCTCTGCCCCCGTTCCCTCGACCACAGGGCCCCTATTAAAGTTTGTTCTCGGCCCTGAACGAAAAATTTTTATTTCTTCTCTTTTTTTTTTTATAAAAATCTATGTCTAAATTAACTCGATCAGAGGCATATATTTTTGTTATTTTTTGTTACCCATGCAATAATATTTTCGGTTTCTGGGAATAAAAAGGGATATGTGATTTCATACTGGTGTTCAAGAGTATCTAAAATTTTTTCATTCCATTCAATAGGGTATTCAATTTTTATCGTAGAATTATCATTATTAAATAAATAGGAGATGCTTATTGCTTGATCCATCTGATTACACCGATAAGTTGCGTATTTTCTATGATTGTCAATTAATGCAATAGGTTTTTCTGATTGAAATAAATTATTTGAGAAAGGCCTATCAAAATTCATTGAGTAAAGAAATAATCCTTGTTGATTTTTTATTCTTTTATTTTCAGAAAAAAGTGATTTTATGTGATATTCTGAAATATTATAATTATTTCCTGTTATTGGATAATTTAGTGCCAGCTCAAATTTTTTATCGGAATTCATCCCTTTATACTTATCAGGGGTCATATTATCTAAAAATTGGTGTAAGTTATGGATAACCACCGAATCATTTGAATAATTTTTTGGACGAATACACCATATGGCAGCATGTTTACAACTTTCTGCTTTCGTACACTTAAAGGGTCTTAATTTTTTTGAATTAAATGCTGCAAAAAAAAGAGCTGTGTATATATATTGAGTAAAATCAATAAATCGCGTATTGCCTCCATAATGCTGAATTAATGAATACCATCCTCCGAAAGTTATTTTCTCTCTAGATTCAGAAGATAAATTCACAAATTTTTGAATCTTTTCTAAATATTTCCGTTCATATTCCTTTTGTTTTTGATTATTCTTAATATTTCGTTCAAGTGTTGACGTTACCAACCATTGACTCAGATTTTGCCCTCTGAATACCCAACCTTCCCCCAAATCGATAATTTTTTCGAGGAATTTAAATAAAATCTCAATATCCCCTCCCAATTGCACAATTGTTATCTTCTTCAATTTAATCTAATAATATTTTTGCTCCAGCTTACTTAATAATTTGTTGTTAAGTGAGGGAATTTCTGCTTTTTTGGGAAAGAATAGGTGTAATTTTAAAATTTTCAATCAAATCAGCAACTTTTATTGTTTCTCATCGTCCTCCATAAATTCAACATTTTCTTGGCAATTTTCTTCATTTTCTTGGCAATTTTCTTCATTTTCTTGCCTATTTCCTTTCTTTTCATATCAATACCTACAATCCCTCTCGATTCGACAGAGAAAAAGGGTATTAATTAAAAATTTATATCCATTCTGAATGAAAAATCCCATTTCCCTTTTTTATATTTTATCCAAAGAAGGAAGATTTTCTTCCGCTTTTTTAAAATTTCAATTTATAAGAAGATAATTGCAATAATATAATAAAGTGAAAAAAATGAAA
>CAYPTZ010000992.1:0-1814 GCA_964413395.1 uncultured archaeon
TAGATGAACGGATGGGAAGTACTATTCGTCATAATCGAGCCCGAGGTACTCATCAAATTCGGAGCATGAGTGAACTTGTCATTGAGCTTTCTAAAATGGGTTGGGAAGATCCAAAAATCTGTGAGATGATGGGGATGGAATTAGATGAAGTAATTAAACTCAAGCAAATTTCTGGGCTTAAGGTGGCGTTTCAAAATCATCAATTTTCGAAATCATGGGAAGAATTTGAATCGAAGTATTATGGTGAGGGTGGCGTAAGTCAAGCTAAAGAGTAACTTCATACTCCATTATGAATAAAAAAGCTAAATCGGGACAATTTTCAATAGTTTATTTTGAGAAAGAAGAAATTTCACCCAATAAATGCACAAATGAAGAGATTCTAGAAATTTACAATGACTTCTATCTGGATGCCAAACGGGCCTTAGGATCAATTGAGGGAATAGCAAAATAATCCCATAAAATGAAATTGATTTCTTTAAAAATAAAAAAAAGACAATAAAAACTTAGGTTAAATTTTGATATCTTCATTTACCTTTTGCTAAATATAGGGGATAATGAATGATTAATAAAAAAAAAAAATTACAGGGAGGATTATTATGTTTAATTTTCCTCTCATTATTACCTGGAGCCAATTATGCACAATCTGAATTGCCATTTTCAGATGATGCTTTTTGGAAATGGTCTGCCGAACCAGGAGAGCATTTAATGTATCATATTGTTGATAATATCATTGGAGAACGATATGAAGCTTTTAACGTTAGTGGTTCTCCATGGGATACTTATGGTCTTGATGCTTTAAATATTACTCGCTTTAAATATAATGTTAGTGAAAATGCGGTGGAAGAGACACCAGCAATAATGCAATGCGCAGTCTCTACTTCTCCTGGGTTTTGGCAATTATCATTTTACGATGAGAATTCTAATCCTGAGGGTGAATTTATCTTTGCCTTTCCACTCATTCCTGTTGTTACAGAAAATGGGGCTTTAGATCTAAATTCGTGGGGTGCAGCTATGACTTCAAATATAGATGGTACCTCCTATGCAAGAGCCTTAAATTTGTTTGAATATAATGTAAATGGAAATGAGTTACAAGTATATAATTCAACAACGGGTAATTATGTTAACATGACATATAATAGCTCTGGATATCTTCAAATTGCTGAAATATCTGTTGATATTGATATGGGAGGGCCAGTCAATGTGATGCAAACTATGACTGCCATTACTCCTGATCTTTCTCTTTTAAGTCCCATTGGTGAAACCCAACTAGCTGTTGAAGTTGATGATCTCTTGATATATGAACAAAAAATGGGTATGATGTCGGGTTTCGCGGGTTATAACATTACGTATGTTGGTCCAATAATTGAGGATGGGCCAGGCGGATCTCAAGTCTATATCGGAGCTAATGCAACTCTCTATCATTGGATTCAATATGATGGAACTTGGGAAATAGACACAGATGAAGGAGAACCACCGTCTTATAATCACTCAATCGGAGGGGGAAATGATCTTGGACAAATACGAGGTATGGATGGGCCATTTAATATTGTTTATCCCGAAGGAACGAATGGTACTGATTTATATAATTACTATTATCCACTTTATAGTCAAGCACAATATGGCGGGTTGGATATTGCTTTAATTACGGAATGGAGTCTTCAATTATCAAATTCAAGCGGAGATTTTATTCGTATTGAATTAAATGGAACCACTGGAATATTGAAAAATGGATCTTATTCAAGTATGGGGATGGAGTTCTCTTTCATTTTATCGAAGGTTGCAGATTTACCATTACCTATAGAATCTGATTTAGT
>CAYPTZ010000993.1:0-1808 GCA_964413395.1 uncultured archaeon
ATTTCTCCATCTGTGTTTCCAGTCTTAAGAATAACCATTTCAGTTTTTTGTTCCCACACAGAAGGATTGATTAATACTGTGATTTTTCTCTCCATAATCTCAGTAATATCACTATCTGTAGGATTTAACTGAGGATTTGGATTATTATTATTATATAATTTTAATAATCCTGAATATCTCAATGGTTGATCAAGATTTTTCATAGCATCTTCTTTATATTTCATTTTCACCATAGTTTTGCCAGTATTATCATTGGTAGGAAATTCCGCATAAGTAGCGATATTGGTATTTTCATGAAATAGTTCATCTAATTCATCATATGTATTGGTTTCTTTATTGAAAATCCAATTATTAAGATCAATATATTTCTCTTTATCTTCGTAATAAACATTCCAATCCCATACGTTTAGGATATCAGATAATTCTTCAGAATTAGAATCTCCATCACTTTCTAATCGATAATATACATCATTTGCATCTAAATCTGGAGTATTTTCCGTGCTCGTTGCATCTAATAACATTGCATCACGAGTGTAATAATATAGGAAATTAGTACTAAACATTCTTGCCCTTAAGGCTGAAGGATAAACATTACTAATTTGCATTATATTTTCATTACCTGTAATATGAGAATTAATAAGATACAATTGTAAATCTCCTGAAGAAGAAGAGGATGACAATTTTATTTCAATATCGACAAATTTACTACAGTAATACTCTGGTATTTCAGTAAATAGATCAAAAACATATTTAGACTTATGATCAATATGAGAAACAGATTGATCAATACTGTACGTCTTTGGCCAAGTTTGTGGATTATGATTAATTTCATGTTCCTTGATTATTAATTCGATTTCTAGATCAAGATTATTGATATCAGTCTGACCACTTAATTTTGGTATATAGAGAGTCCAGTTTAAGGAAGAATCATATGGCATATAAATATTATCCATATACAAATTGGTTGATTGTCCTGCATTTAATCCCGCATATATCGCATCTTTAATCAATAATTCATTATCAAATTCATCCAATTGGTAATAAAGGGCAGATCTTATGGAATTTTCCCAATTATTTTGATTTTCTAGTTGAAAACCGTTTATAGTTTGGTAAATTTCAGTAATTTGGTTATCATTATCATCAATATAACCTAAAGTTTCATTAAAATGAGTTTTTTCAATAAATAATGCTTCTTCAAATGTATCTGTTATATTAAATTCCATTGCAGAATTAATTTGAGCTTCTTCAGAATCCCATGATAATATGCAGTCTTTGTTAATATTATATATAATCTGGTTGGAATTTGATTCATCAGATATTAAATCACTGTTAAAATCATTAACATCACTAGTAGCTTTAGAATGATCACCAATTAATGGATCAATATTAGGGATAGTACTCGTGTATTTTCTCGCTCCATTTAGATATTCCCAATAGGAATCACTATCTGTTAAAGAATAACTTTTAGCATTAGCTAAATGTAAAGAATTAATAAATCGCAAATTTTCTACAGTGACTTGATAATTAGTTCTAATTGAATATTTTTTCCATTCATCGCTAATTATGCCTAATTGATAATCCGTCCAGCTTAAATCGTATTGATCTAAATTGGCGAAATTTTTCCTTTCTTTGGTCCAATTAATATTTTTTTCTATATCAGGAAGAAAATTCATTTGTACTTGAATATCTGGAGTTCTACCTTCAAGGAAATTCATAGGTACTTCAATATCATATGAGTGAGTTCTAATTTCACTGAAATTGGAGATTTTCTTTTGATGAAGTACAACCCCATCTGCAATAAAATTCAC
>CAYPTZ010000994.1:0-1805 GCA_964413395.1 uncultured archaeon
ATAGACAAAAATAATGAAAATAATTTTTGGATTTACTCAACGAAAATTTGAAGTGTTTTTAGAATATGTGGAGAAATTAAATATGATAATGCCTATTAACATGATAAGTTCAACATCAAAATTTTTTCAAGATCATCTAAATTAAATAGGCTCTATTTTGCATAACATTAATATCAAGAATCACAATTACATTACTATAAGGAAAAATGAGTGTTCAAGGGAAGAAAAATTTTGGGGAAACGGAGGTTGAGAAAATCACTTCTGACCATTGGCTGTGTCAAGGAGAAATTGGAACCACAGATTTTTCACCCTTTTTACGGATCCTTCCACAAATTGATTTAGTCTATGCGGCCTTGCCAAAACCAGAGAATTTTCCATTTTGGTATAAGTTAGCAAATAAACCTCGGATTAATCATGCAAAATTTTTTGCTGGACTCACCGAAATATGGAGAAAACTCAATGCGAAAGAATATCACATTGAAGTAGGTCCAAGTAATAAAAATCAAGTGATGGATTTTTTTAATAGTTGGAAGTCGTGGAAAGTTCAAAAAGAGCAAGGCATTAGATATTCTGCACCTTTGAATGGGAATACTGCTGGGATGGCAAAATGCCGAAATGCAACCGAAATCTTATGGTATAGTGATATAGAAGGAGAAATGCCTAAAGGAGAGTATTCACATGAGTATGTGGAGAATATGTTAAAGGATCGGAGTTCCCTCAATTGTTTTGATCCAGTGTTAGGGAAGGGATTATTGATGCGAATGGCTGTGAAATATGGCCACGCTTGCTACGGTATAGATCTAAATGAAAATCGCCTCTCTTGTACTCGAGAATATGTGTTAGGCCATGAAAAAATTAAAACAGAATACCTCTTACGTTCTTCTAAATTAAAGGGCTCTAATTCTTTTTAGGTATAAAAAATTGGATTTTATTAAGATATAATCATCTAATTTTTTAATGAACTAAATATTTAGCTATTAGGAATAAAATTTGAACAATAATCGGGATTAATCGAAGTATCACCTAGTAAAATTCAGCTTGAAAGAGAAAGGGTAACATTTATGAAAATTTATCGAGATCAAAATGTATTGGAAGCCGCACTTGAACGTACAGAACATGCTTTCGAAAATTTTGATAATATTTTTCTATCGGTGAGTGGAGGAAAAGATAGTTCCGTGATGATGCAACTAGCTTCTCAAATCGCTCGAAAAATGCAAAAAAAATACTCTATATTATTTATAGATTTGGAAGCACAATATAAAGCAACGATCGATCATGTCTATGAACTCATTAGTCAAAGTCAAGATGTATTAGATCATATTTATTGGATCTGTTTACCAATTTCATTACGAAATGCTGTATCGGTAATTCAACCAAAATGGATCTGCTGGGATAAGGATGAAAAGGAGAAATGGGTTCGTCCAATGCCACAAGAACCGTATATTATAAATATCGATAATATGCCTCTTGGGTGGGAATGGTTTGAGAAGGGGCAAGAATTTGAAGATTTTATTCTCTATTTCGCTCGATGGTTTAATCAAACCTATGGTGGTCTAACTGGGACAGGAGTGGGAATTCGAAGTGATGAATCCCTTAATAGATTTCGGACGATAATTAGTGATAAAAAGGAAACCTATCGCGATTGGGGGTGGACTACTCGAGTCAGGATCAACCAAAGTCCTCTTGATGTGTTTAATTTTTACCCTGTGTATGATTGGCGAGCTCAAGATATCTGGGGTGCAATAGCTCAACTTAATTTATCTTTTAATGAAATTTATGAAATGATGTACAAAAATGGACTGACC
>CAYPTZ010000995.1:0-1805 GCA_964413395.1 uncultured archaeon
TTTCAATTCCATCAAAATCTCAGAATGGGCTAAAATCGACTGCACTAATACCACACTAACCCGAAATATGCGAAAAGCCTTAGAAGCCTACTTTGAACGCCCAGAAGTCCAATCCAAAAAACAAGCCAATAAAAAATTAATCAAAGTCAAAGAAGGCTTAATCCGAATCAAACACAGTGGAAATCGCCGAACAAATCCTACAGTCATGACAGAATACACAAATCTTAAAAAAATGGCAATTGCATTACATAGAGCAATTATAGGAGTGAACAGTTAAAATGAATCGATTCATCAAAAAAGTCTTCAAATTATATGAAACCGAACAATACGCCAAAACTATGAAATTATGCTTAAAATACGGGAAAAAAAAAGGGTCTTTATGCTACTCTTGGGAAAATATATCAGAGTTCTCAATTTTTAAAAATTCAAACTGAAAGACTCCTTATCATCAAGAAAGCAATCGAAATAAAAGGAACTGCAAGTTATGAGGCCGAATATATGCTACCAGTTTTAAATCACCAAATAACTCAATCAAAAAATAGAATAATTTCGTTATTCCATAACTAATTTTTTAAATATAATTACTGAGGGAAAAACCATGCCAATTAGCGAAAAACAATTTCAAAACGCCAAAAATTCAATTCACAATCGAATTCAAGATTATAAGAATTGTAAAGCCGAAATATTAGTCAAAAAATTTGGATTTGTAGAAAGAATGATTAGAATGTTAGAATTAATCACGTTCGATAAAGAAAGATTAACAATCATCAAAGAATTAAGTGCCAAATCAAGCGATGAATATAAAAAATCATTCATTTAAAATTCTCATTAATCAACTCAACCTTTTTTCTTTTTTTTTTATCAACTTTGATTTTTCTAATTGATTCATTAAAGTTTTGAAAATTTCTCTATGAGGGAAAGAATGATTCTAATAGTAAAAATATAAATAAAATAAACTTTATTTTATAATTATACCTTTTTAAAAAAAGGTATGAAGTGCCCCTGAGGGTATTCGAAACCCTGATTGCTTCCCTCCGAAGGAAAAACTTTATCCGCTAAGATACAGGGGCACATAATTTTTTACTAATTTATCCGATTTAAGTCGTCTAAACTGAAACGAAATAACTCTTTCTATAAATATTAAATTGAAAAGAATATTTAAATTCATTGTAAAAAAATCAGGGAAAAATGATTTCAATGTTAACATTCAAAATTTGTTATAATTAGTGCTGAGATATCATTACTGGTTAATAATAAGGGGAAAATATTTAAATATTTTCACCATACCAAAGTCTTCTCCTCGGAATCTTAAGGCATCTTAAGGTATTTATTCTTTCCAAAACTGTCTAAAACAATAAATTTTTGCTTATTTTTACTTTGATATCGCTAAAATAATTTCAAACACCTTAAGATGAGAGAATACAGAGAAAGTATTTATAAAATATACAAAAAAGAAAAATAATTATTTCTATTCTTTCTTTAGTATTTCAGAATTATATTTTATAGCAACTAAAGAGAGATATAAATCATTATCTGGTTTAAAATCAGTTAAGGGAATACATTTAAACATTTTTATTCAAAAACTCCTTTTTATCTATTGGAATATATTTTTTTGGGCTTTTATTCATCTTTTTAATGACACTTATAACATCATCGAAATTTAAATCAGAAATATCGAATAAATACATCATAGTTGTTCTAATAGAAGAATGACCTAATAATCTGGCAATTTTATCAATACTTATTCCATTATTAATCAAATATGATGCATAAGTGCGTCTTGAGGTATGTGAACCGATATTATT
>CAYPTZ010000996.1:0-214 GCA_964413395.1 uncultured archaeon
ATAAGAAAAAGTTCTCAGTTGCTGGTAATCACTTACTTCCCAAGGTTGTCCTAATCGATCCTTCATTAACTTATTCTTCTTCTGAATATTTGACTGCTGTGACAGGATTAGATGCCTTATCACAATCCATTGAATCTTTTTGGAGTATTAATTCAAACGAACTATCGAAGAATTACTCAAGGGAGGCTATCCAAATTCTTTGGAGGAATCTATA
>CAYPTZ010000996.1:224-1800 GCA_964413395.1 uncultured archaeon
CCGTAAAGAAAAATGACCGGAGAGCCAAAGAAAAAATATCCTGGGCAGCACATTTAGCCGGAGAAGCTATAAATATTACTAAAACTACAGCCCCGCATGCCATTTCTTATCCTTTTACAACCTTTTTTAATATTCCACATGGTCATGCTGTTGCATTGACATTGGCTTATTTTCTTGAATTTAATTATAGTGTTACTAATGAGACTTGTAACGATAGCAGGGGAGCAGAATTTGTTAGGGATACGATCAACGAATTAATTGGAATAATTGGCAGCACAGATATTAAAAGTGCAAAAATTTCACTGGACAGATTTATAAAAGAGTTAGGAATTCAATCGTCATTAGAAGATCTTAATATTAAACCGGCTGATGTAAAAGGATACATTATAGCTAATATTAATGTAGAAAGAATGGAAAATAATCCGAGGATTATTGATCCCAATGATCTTTTTGACTATCTAACATGTACATGGGTATGATTGGTAAAATTCTTAAATATATTGCACTGCTCCTTTTTAATATTCTATGGTATTTGCAATTACTAATTCCAAGGAATAAAATGATATGGATCTTTGGAGCTTGGTTCGGAAATAAATATTCGGATAATGCTAAAGTTCTTTATGAATATATATTAGAAAATCATAAGGAAATTAAGGCTATTTGGTTAACTCATAATGAAAATATATATCGTAAACTTAAGAACGAAGCTAAACCTGTTGCTTACATTGCTGGTTGGAAAGGTATTTATCTATCATTGATCGCGGGTATGGTGATTTTTAGTTCAGGGAAAAAAGATGTTAACCAGTACTTTATTAATGGAGCAAAATTAGTACTTACATGGCATGGAGCACCAATGAAAAAAATTGGATTAGATGATAAATATGCATTTAATTCCCTGAAATTTAAAATATTGAAATTTTTGTTTCCTGTTTTATGGGAATATAAACTTAATGCCGTCGTTTCAACAGCCGAGCTTTTTAATAATAAACTTTGTTCAGCATTTAATTTGAAACCAAATCAAATTCTTTTGTCCGGTTATCCCAGAAATGATGCCTTCTTCTCTGATAAAAAGAGTTCTCTAATAGAAAAATATGATAAGGAATTTGATAATCCGTTCAAAATAATTTACTTACCCACGTTTAGGGATAAGCAGAATAGTTTTCTTCCTTTTGAAAATTATCAGTTTAATATAAGTGAATGGATTGATTATCTGGAGAATACTAATAGTATATTTATCTCAAAAGGTCACTTTGTAGATAAAAAAATTGGAGAGATCTCATCGCACAAAAGAATTATTCATCTCTCTGATGATTTAATTGACGATCTGAATCCATTTCTAAAGGATATTGATTTATTAATTACCGATTATTCAGGCGCATATTTTGATTTTTTATTAGCAGAAAAAGCTATACTGCTTGCCCCATTTGATTTAGAGGAATATATTTCAGGCTCTCGAGAACTTTACTTTGATTATGAGAAGGATATTGAGGGTGTCAAGGCTGAAAACTGGGATAAGGTATTGCAATTGTTAAAGCAAAATATAATAATCTCTCTAATCTAAAACTAACTGAAAAAC
>CAYPTZ010000997.1:0-1798 GCA_964413395.1 uncultured archaeon
CCGAAGACAAGATTGTGGTGAGAGATATCGCGGAGCTTGCGAAGGAAGCGTTGTAGCTGCTTCCCTTAACATCCATACTCAATGATAGGGGGCGCTTATTGCCCCCTTTTCCATAACTTGACTTCTTTGAAAAAACGGTGGTATTCTTCAATTGATCCCAAAGCAGGGGGGAAGCATATGCCAGGGGTTTACTCCATATCAGTTTCTTCGAATCCAACGAGACGATCCCAGGACCAAGCGCCGGGGACATCCGCAAAATCAATATCTTTTCAAATGCATTGTTTTCACAAGGCTTATGCTAATTTCAGGCGTGGGGTGGTCAAGGGTGTTATAGAGAAACCATATACTCATTATTATGTTCAATATCATTTTGTATTATGAATATCAATTAGAAAAAATGGAAAAGAGCCTCTCAAGTTTAGATTGGAATAAAATTATTGAGACTCTCATACCTTTATTAATTATACTGGTATTAGGGTGGATAGCTAAAATTGTATGGCATTCACGAGTTAAAATATTAAGATGGATAAAAAGACAGCGGCTCAACTTATTCCCAGTAAATTTTAACGTAGCTTTTTCTCTGGATTTTAAAGATGGTTTGAACTCCGGTAATTATTTCAATCAAATTTTGCATAATGTTAATGATATTATTGACCAATGTGGATTACACAGCCAAATAATCATCAAAGATTTTTCAGACATACAGAAATTTAATAATAAAGAACAAGCTGAAAAATTTGTTGTTAAGAAGTCGCTAAATTTAATAATATGGGGAGGATTTACTAATGATGTTCTAAAGCTCAAAGGGGAAAATATCAATGAAATAAAATTAAATTTTACTTATCAACATCCTCAAGATACTAGGGGAAAAATAGGCAAAATGATTTTACTTGATATTTCCTCCAGAATGGCAAAGAAAAATTACTGGAATATAGTTGAAAGCGACTCATTTAGAGATATTAAAATAATTTCAAATAACCTTCTTGACATATCATTATACATAATTGCTTTAACTTTAAAATTGTATGGCAATTTAGAAAAAAGTTTAAACTTATTCGAACAACTTTATCAAAATCTTCTAAAAAGAAATGACGAATTCTCAAAAACAGTTATACCGCACTTAATAAATCTCTATGAATTACTAATTATTGAAAATGGTCAAAATCGTAAAAATTATATACTTGGAAGTGAAATTTGTAGAAAACTGCTTAAACTTAATGAAAATAGTTTTTTCGGTATTGCAAACTTAGCAACGTTTCAGGTAAAACTAGGCAATATTAAAGAATCTGAAGAATTGGTCTCACGTTTACAAAAACTTTATCCAAGAGAACCTGTTACTCAAGTAGATCTTGCATATTTTAGAATCTTACGCAAAAATTATAAGAAAGCATTTGAACATTATTCAAATTTATTAAAGTACCAAGTTATAAATTTCAAGCCACAAGAAGTAATAGAATTTTTATTTGATGAATATGATAAATTAAATGAACCTGGCTTCCTCTATGGTATTGGAGTAATTTCGAATGAATATTGGGATAAAGATCTTGCAAGAAAAACCTTAGGGCAATTCTTAAGGAAATCTTCAGAATCTAAATATAAACTTATGTATAGGGAAGCCAAAAGGATCTTAAGGAATTAAGAGTATCAAATATATGCACATAACATTGGTATTAAGCTGACCCTCAACATACAGACCTGGGGTCGGACCGAGGTAACTATTTGATATGAAATACAAAAAGGCTGAATTATGGTGCTTATAGGGGTCTTAGAGTGATATTTTCGGGGATGAAAAAGAGGG
>CAYPTZ010000998.1:0-1794 GCA_964413395.1 uncultured archaeon
ATGATCATTTAACCGATACGGAGGCCAAAGATCGCTTTTTATCTGTTGCGTTAAATAATCTGGGGGATTATTGGGGCCCAAGTCTCTATACTGGACGAGATGAGTTGAAAATGCTATCAGGGAAATTTAGTAAAGTGCACTTGATTAAACATGGTGTGGGGACTTTAGTGCTCCATGAAGCCAATTCTGACCAAGTAGATTTTTGGCAATGGGCCGATGGTAGTATCAGCTTTGATCAAAATGGAATGCTTGGATCATTGTATTCGATAACGGAATCCCTGGACTATTTTGATGATGTGGAAGGTATAGATCCTGCTCTAGGCCCCCATCCAAAATATCCATGGCTACAAGAATATACAAAAATAAGAGATAAAAAAACCACTGCCTCTGTTTTGCCTCCTAATTACCATCTTGATCCTATGGGAAGATTAATTACAGCTATTTCCTTTTCTCAAAAATTCTTTAATACAAGAATTAGCGCTCTTGAACAATCAATTGGTCGTAGAAAAATTAATACTCTATCCAACCATTATCTTTCTGGGGATGGTAACACTTACTATGAAACTCGAAATAAAGAATTTAATGATTATACCCTATTATCTGTTCATGCTGATTCTCCTTTAACCGCGAGTCAATTTTATGAGAAATATGGCATTTCATCTCCTATCTATTCTCATTTGGTTAATTTTAAAGGTATTCCCAATTGGGCATCCAAGAATCAAATCCGTGTTTCTGATTTACGGGGAAATTTAGATGTGATCATTGCTCAAGCTACCGGGGAAATTAAAATGGGTACTTATGAATCAATTTATTTTGCTTTAGATAAATCAACTGATTTAGAATTGAGATCCTCTGTAATGGAATATGTTAATCAAGTATTGATGGCCTTTACTGTATCTCTTCAACATTTAAAAATTAATATTAAAGTTGGCGGAGAAAATTCTCGCTATTTAATCAAAGATGCGTATGAAGATTTCCTTTTGAAATATCAGCATGGTGATTTTAAAACTTCCTTTGCTGCTTTTGATCATTTTCGCACTCAAATTGTTCTACCTCTTGAAGCAGCATTTCCCACTATAGGTCAGAAACTGCTTCAATGTGCCTTACCTACCTATGTAGATCTTACAGGTTGGAAACAATGGGACATAAATAGTCTTCCGTTTGATTCTAAGTGGAATTTTGTTTCTGATCAATCCAATCCTGATGGCCTTATTAAATATATCTTCCATATTTCGGAGCTTATTCAATTAACTTTTGGAGTATCAAAATTAAAAGTCGATCCTAAAAATTTACAAAGTACTTTATTTTATAATACAAAAATTGCTCAGATCCTTAATAATTTTATTGCTATTGTAAAGACTGAAGAAGTACAGGAGTGGATTTCAGCCCGAAAATTAGAAAGTTTGAAACTTGGTTTAAATTATGATGGATCTTTTGATTGGCGAAATTTCAACTTTGCTTTATTTGAATTACTCCAAATAATTCCTGATTATATGCTTCAATTGTATGGGATTGGAAACCAACATGAGGCCATTGATTTGACTGGTGTTAACACCTTCATGCAGACCATCTTGCCGACTTTTCACGAAAAGTATACTTGGGATAGTAATACGATATTGAATATCAAACAGATACTAGACCAAGGAGTTCGGTTTTTTGGCCACCAAGAACTCCATACTGGATTTCCTACAATCACTTTTCCTATGGAAGGAGGAGATCTCAATCTGAAATTCCAGACTTTGAATGAAGCCGCTATCATCGAACTTGCTATCTCTATGCAAACCAGTCCAACTT
>CAYPTZ010000999.1:0-1793 GCA_964413395.1 uncultured archaeon
AGAAAAATTAGTTGGGAAAAAATTAGATTTAGAAGAATTACAATATGATCTTCAGTGGATTAGTTTGGATGTTGATGATATAAATGAAGAAGAAAATTTAATTAAAGTAGAATATAACCCAAATCGCCCAGATTTTTCTAGTCCAGAAGGAATTGCTCGAAATCTGAAGGGATATTATAATATTGAAGTTGGTTTAAGAAAATTTGAAGTTTCTGAAGGATCTGAAGTGATGAGAGTAGATCCAAAAGTTAGAAAAATTAGACCTTTTGTTGTAGGCGGTATTGTAAGAAATATTAATTTGGATGAGGATCAAGTAGCAACCTTAATGCGCATTCAAGAAGCTCTTCACTGGGCATTAGGAAGAGACCGAAAAAAAGTGGCAATTGGAATCCACGATTATGATCAAGTCCGAGGACCATACAAATATACAACTGTCAAACCTGATGGGGTAAAATTCAAACCTTTACATATGGAAGCATTTGAGATGACTCCTGAGGAAATTTTAGAAGAACATGAAATGGGAATTCGATATAGACATTTATTAGAAGATGCTGAAGAATACCCAATAATTTATGATGCTAAAGGAAAAGTTGTTTCTCTTCCACCAATTATAAATGGTACTTATACTACAGTTACAGATAAAACTAAAAACTTACTTCTAGATCTAACTGGAACAGATTTCAATGCAGTTAATTATTCACTAAATATCATTGCAACAACATTTGCTGATATGGGAGCAAAATTGGAAAATATCACAATAATTTATGAAGATGAAAAGGAAAAAGCATTTAAAGTCCCCAATTTAGAACCAAAAAAATGGGAAGTAAGAATAAGATACATCAATTCATATTTAGGGTTGAATTTAACAGCAGATGAGATGATAAAATGTTTTAGAAAAGTTAGGTTAGATGCTATTAAATCAAAAAAGAAAAATATATTAGATGTATGGGTTCCCGCTTATCGGACAGATTTCATGCATGAAGTTGATTTCACTGAAGAAGTTGCTATGGGGTATGGATATCAGAACCTTCCAATTTGTGTTCAAGAAGGAGGGGAAGGGAAATATCACCCTGCAGAAATATTTGCAAATAAATCCCGTCAAATTATGATTGGTAGCGGAGCTCTAGAAATGTGTAATTCAACCTTATCTTCAAGTAAAGATTTGGAAAATTTATGTATAGAATTTGATCAAAAGGCAAATATCGTGTTAGCAAATCCCGTTTCTGAAGAATTTAACACAGTTAGATCAATGATTCTTATAGGTTTAATGAAAAACCTTCAAGCCAATCGTTCTGCGGAAAAACCATTTAGAATATTTGAAGTTGGAGATATTTTCTTAATTGATAAATCCAAAGATACCAAGGTTAAACGAGAATTACATATATCTGCTGTAGTTCACTCAGATAATAGTGATTATTCCGAGATTAAATCTATAATGGACCATTACTTCAGAACAATTGGAGTAATTGATGAAATTGCAATTAAAGAACTAGAACATCCAACATTTATCTCCGGTAGAACAGGCGAAATTTATTATAAAAATAAAAAGATTGGATATATTGGAGAAATAAATCCACAAGCAATTATTAATTATGGTTTAGAATATCCAACAGCAGCTTTTGAGATCAAATTAATGCCTTTCTTTACTGATCAGGAAGAATAATAAAAAAATTAGTTTTCTTCTTCCTTTTTATTTAAATTCAACATTTTTTTAATTTCATTAATTAATTGTTTATTTCCTTTTTCTGCTAAATCTAATAATTGATTTAATTCATCTCTAGAAAAATTCTTTC
>CAYPTZ010001000.1:0-1793 GCA_964413395.1 uncultured archaeon
AAAGTATAAGCATATAATGCCATCGTAACTATATAGCCAAAATAAAGCAGTAAACCAACTATCGGTCCTAAACTTTTAAAATGTTTACCAGCAAATGCATTTCTTACGATTGTATATTCTCCACCTGGGCTTGCCCACATGTGATTTAATTTAGTATAGGAATAAACTGTAAATAAAGTAACTATCCCTGTAATAAAATAACTAATATAACTATATGGCCCCGTATATTCACTTATAGCTCCAATCACGCTAAAAATTCCGCCACCAATAAGACCACCTATGCCAATCATCAAACAACTGAATTTAGAAATCGATTTTTCAAATTCAGATTCTAAGTTGTTGTTTTTGATCTTTTTGGCTTTAATCGAAAAATTCATCACTACGACACCAATTTTTATAAAAAGAGTATAATCTAAAAAAATAAACAAAAGTAAAAAATTTTTTGATTCAGGAAAAAGTATCTAAAATGAAGTGTTCAAGCAATTAACAGTTCTCTCTCAAGCTCACTTCTAATAATATTTTTTTCTTTGAGTGTTAATTCTTCAATACATTCACCTTGAGAATGAAAAATATCAGTAGGAGAGATTTCTTCTAATAACGCAGTGATAATTATAATTGAATTAATAACGACTTGCCTTGTTTTTCTATTGTGTTTAAGGTCATCCATGAGCTTGATTAATTGTTGGGAACGCCAAATTTCGATTTTATCCGGATCTGAGTCTGTAGTTTCAAAGAAATCAATGATATCTGTGTAGCAATTTGCTTCGGTATCTTGATTATTGTTTCCCATTTTCTCTAATTATCCCCTACTGATACTTAATAATCAAATATCATTTTAATTTTAAAAATTAATTTTTTTTCGTGAAAAGTTGTTCTATCAACACATACATTTTTATCAAAAAGATTTTATTTTGTACAAAAAATAATTCACCTTTTTTTAAATTTATTTATTATATCATCTAGAAATTTAAATTTATTTTATTGGAAAGATTTAAATTTAAAAGATTTATTAATATTATGCAAGTTATTAAAAGAAATTAAGATATAACTAAAAATTTCTTTAACCTATTCCAACTAGTAATATTTGCAAAAAAAGGGCTTTAGAAACAGATACAAAACCAGGGTATGGCAGACTTCGAGGAGTGGGGAATAAGAGGGTGTTAATCCATAAAATTCTACTTATCTTATTATTATTGTAAGTTTTTATTATCTAATAATTCTACTTATCTTGAGGCTATTCATGTAGTTCCTTGCAGTATTTTCATTTTCTAAATCCTGAGCAGATTATTTTAAAATAGAGCTCATCGTTTTTTTTAATATTATTAATGCATTTCTTATGAATATTTATATCTTTTAGAAATTTTTCATAAATTTTTAAAAATTAGCTCTCATTATCAGCATTCTTTAAATGGAATAAATTTAAATAGTTCCTTATTCTATCTATAATAAGAAAGATTAAAAACGATCAATATCTAAAATGATTAAGGATATTAGCAAAAATAAACTATGACTCCGTGCCGCGTCCTGGATTTTTGTCTTTTGGTTAGTGTAGAAATACACTTTGATTTCGCCCTCCTTATCCTTTAAAATTTTAGACCTGTGTTGGTCTTTGCGGTACGAGTCACCTATTCCCTTTAAATTTGAAATAAATTAATCTTTGTTATTAAAAAGAAAAAATAAGATATTTGTTATAATTTAGTAATGTTTATTCTTCAAATAATATCAAGTAAATTGAAAATGATGTTATATAGCCTTTAGATATCAAAAATTTACATTCGATCTAACTCTGGAGG
>CAYPTZ010001001.1:0-1790 GCA_964413395.1 uncultured archaeon
TTCAGGAATTTCTTGTATGTTTGAAGAAGCAATGACAATTTTTTCAATATTTTGCAGTTTAAAAAGAAATTTTGGAAATTCCTTTATTGGATTTCCTCCAATCGCAATAGTCTTTAAATTAAAAAGGTTTCCAATACTATCCGGAAAATTCTGGATATTGCAATTATAGAAGCTAAGATAAGTCAAATTAGTTAAATCACCAATAATATCGGGTATCTGAGTTAATTCCTTACTGGAGATTTCTAAATACTTTAGTTTTGTTAGTTTACTAATTGATTCGCTAATGTGTGTTATTTTCGAGTCAGAAATCATTAGTAGTTCTAAATTTTTAAACTGTGCTATTTGCTTTGGTACCTCTTGAAGATTTGAAGAGTGAATAGTTAATTCTTTTAATGAAATTAGCTTGAATAACCACGGAGGTAATTCAGGATTGTAATATTGCACAATTCTTAAAGTTTCTAATTTTTTTAATTTTAAAAGATCTTCAGGGATTTCAGAAATATTTCTGATCCTTATTGATTGAATGTGTCCCTGTGAATTTACACATAGTTCGGCACCTGGGTTTCGGGAATATGGTGATAAATAGGTATAATTTGTCTTTTGTTCTATAAGTGTTAACAATTTTGCTTCTTCTGGATCTATTTGTGGGCCTCTACTCATTAAAAATCACTTGTTGTTATATAAAAAATAATTATTCAATATTAATACCTATATTCTCATTTATCAATTTTATATATTCCCTATAAATTTCAAAGCTGATTTCATGATTGTGAGTTATTTTGTAATTTATTTTCCATCTTTTAACATTTATTCACAACTTTCCTCTGCTTCCACCCAATAATATTGTGTCTCCGTTACATTTTTCTATGATCCTATTACTGAAGGATTTAAAAGAAAGATTAGGAGCC
Organism: uncultured archaeon; assembly: GCA_964413395.1. Classification (GTDB taxonomy): domain Archaea; phylum Asgardarchaeota; class Lokiarchaeia; order Sigyniarchaeales; family Promethearchaeaceae; genus Lokiarchaeum. Next base: position 909 of record CAYPTZ010001001.1, read on the forward strand.
CAATCATCATCGCAAATCGTTTTTCCCCTCCTAAATCATCCTTGTCCTTATTATCATCCCTATTATAATGCATACCATTTCGATCCCTTCACATTTTATCAAAAACAATTTTACCCAGGCCTATTGTCTGTTTGCAGCCTTAAAAAAATATTTTCTACAATATTTGCGTAGATTTGTTGTCGAATGTTGTAATTATTTAAAAATAGGTGAATTTTTTCACTTTCTCTTCGGAAAATTCATTTTTAAAGGCCTCATATGTCTCCATTCTTTCATCGGTCTTGGAAGCCAAATATTCTGCATGCATTATAACTCTTTATAGAATTTTCCCATAAAAACCTACCTAAGGAATAACTCAATTCTTCCTTATCGGAACAATTTTCAAAGGTTCGTTTCAGGTTGTTTAAACCCTGTTACTTATAGTTATGAAGGAATTCAAATCGAAAATATATCAAAGGCTAAATTTGAAAAGATATTCTTAAAGCTGAGTATCATTTCAGTTTTATTCTTCATAATCTCACTAATGGACATTCATACAATAAAAAGTCTCAAAAATATCTCATTTTCACAATAAAGGCTTAAAAAGAAAATTGGCGCCCCGACCGGAATTCGAATCCGAGTCGCTGGAGATCTGCTCTCAAATATTTTTGAAATTGACAGTCCAACATGCGTTGGTAAAAAATTGAAATTCAAGATTTTTTGACCACTACACTATCGGGGCATTATAATTAAGAATTAAAATGCAGAATGCTATTAAAAATTTCCGAAATTTTTTGAGGGAATTGGAGCGATTCTTTTACGGAGGTGGCATCAAGGAAAAGTATGACAGCTTGGAAAACCGAAAACACTACAGGAAAATACGATGGCCAAAATGATCCACGTCAG
>CAYPTZ010001002.1:0-1787 GCA_964413395.1 uncultured archaeon
GTTTCTATCTTAAGATATTCAATGATGGGGATACAGATATTAAATTATCAGATATTACTATTCGATATTGGTTTGTATCGGAAGCTGAAAATGTAAATGCTATTTGTGATTACGCTCAATTAGGGAAAGGGTCTATTACATTCTCCTTTGGAAGTTCAGAAGGATCAAATTATCTTGAAATTGGATTTAAAAATGGGGCCCCAAATTTAGCCGCTGGAACAAATACTGGAGATATCCAATTAAGAATTTATGATGGTGTTCGATGGACTCAATTTGATCAAACTAATGATTATTCTTGGAATGATGATTTAACTAGCTATTCCGATTGGAATCATATCACAGCCTATTCGAATGGGGTATTAGATTGGGGTGAAGAACCTTACTTTGTTGAAGGCGACTTTGTCGCAATAAATGTTGCTCAATCCTTTTTGGGTCTTAGTTCATCAACATTAATGTATTCAGGCATTGGACTTGGAGCTGTGGGTATTGCAGCCATTGTTGCCATATTTATCAAAAAGAGATCTTAATTGAGATCATTTTTTTTTTTTTCCTTTATTTCTATATACATAAAACAAATCCTTAACCTGTATTACATAAAATCTATTTTTTCAAATTCAATTTATTTAGAAATTTCTATTGAACAATTTTCAAAAATAAGCATCTCTGATAAAGATTGAATTTAGAAACCATAACCTTCCTCCAATTTTTTAATCAATTTACGAATGAATCTTGCAGCAGGGGCTCCATCTACAACATCATGATTTATTAATACAGTCATATGTAAAATCTCTCTTAATTCTATGTTTCCTCGATGGTTCCAAGGTTTTTTTACAATTGAACCAATTGCTAATGCAACTGGATATGTTGTATCGATAAGAGGCCGTCCGGGATTATTCTTAAACATCATCCTAACTGATGTTACTCCTATTGTTCCTGCATATTATTTTTGATAGAAGGGATCTCTTAAAACTTTACGACAGAAAATATTCCGTCTGAAAAATTTAGGCAAAGATACTAAGAATTTTACTGCTTTTGTGTTAGTATTTGAAAGATATTCTTTAGCGGTTATTTTTTTTGCATTTTGGATTTCTTCATTAATAGTTTTCACCGTTTTCTCATTGGCTTTCCTTATTACATTTACCACTGGGAATTCGTTTCCTTCGATATTCCTATTGACCATTACTGCAACATCAACATCTTGAAAAATTATGACTTTATTCTTTTTTTTAATGGCATGAATTTCCGGAAACTCTTGAATCATCTTTGCTACGCAATAGATTATCCATCCCGTTAAAGAGAAATCTTTTTTAGTGTGATTTTTTATTTCTTGAATTTTCCTTTTTCCTTCAGTAATATCTATTTCAATTAAAGCTTTCATATGGTGCATTTTTTTTCCATAATCTACAGTATCTTCGATTACTCTTCTGATTTTAGGGAAATTTTTAACATCGAATTTTCCAATGAGCTCGTTCTTCTCTTTTTTCATATTAGTATAGGTTACTTATATTTCGTTTAAAGATTATTATTTAGACTTAAAAGAAATAATCTATCACACTTTATCTGAGAATAATAAAAATTGATGGTAACTATCAAGTGAGTAAATAAAATTTGTTTAATATTTCATTCAATTTTTTTTTCAAAATTATTTCTAGAATGTTGTCAATGAGAACTATTATATATTGGAAATTCGATTGATAGTGTGTAGTTACATATTTCTAAATTTTTATTGAAATTCTTGACTTTCTAAGTTATACGTTTTTTATAATTTTTTGTGCACTCTCTTAAAC
>CAYPTZ010001003.1:0-1786 GCA_964413395.1 uncultured archaeon
TTCCATGTTTGCCAATTTCCTATGTTCAATTCTGCATCTCCTAATAGATTTAATTTCCTGTTTGTCATCCAATGGATAAATCTATCACCTAATTTTGGCCATTGTTCTTCAATTGCAAGAGCCATTTGTTTTAATTGATAAAAGGCATTCTGTGAATCTGAAAATCCTTTGTAAATTTTACTTCTTGAATTATATTCACCATGCCATCCAGTTACAGGATTCACGACAGCCAAGAAATTTTTAAAGGCATCAATTAATGCATATTTTTGCTTCCCTCCCCCTCCAAAAATTGTTGTTCGGATACGTTGAGCACTTAAAATGTTGGCAAACATTATTTTCCAATTTACATTAATCATTTCTAAGCGGAATTTAAAATCTTCTTTTCGATCATTGGCTAATTTAACACTTTCTTCGTTAACAAGTACAATATCCCCTCTAGACTGGGCTAGTATAAATTTTAATGAATCGAAGGGGAGATCCGAAAGACATATTTTATTTTCGAGTGCATATTTTGGGGGAGGGGTAGAAAATTCTTGATATATTCTTTTTGCATTCCAATTCGATTTAGCGGAAACTAATAATTGAGGGTTTTCTGAGAGTGGTGTTGGATCAGAAATGGTTATCCATTCAGTATGTCCATTATTATCCGAAATTTTATTTATTCCAACTATTAACCTTGCATTTAATTCACGTTCTAAATTTGATGTTTGATCTACTAAAGTTTGAGCTTGTGTAATCATGTGAATTTTTTGCATTATCATTTTTCCTTCTGGACGAAGATGATAATCTTTTTGAAATAAATTAAATACCGGTACTCTATATTTTGCTTTTGAATACAATCGATGATATTTTCCCTCCAGTTCGATACCAATACCAGGATCCCACCCTTCAATCGCATCAAAATAGTCTAGGGATTCCGATATTGAATACAATGAACCAAGCATTCCATTTTTATCAAAACTGATACTACCATAGGCCCATTTCCAAAAATCTACTTGGCCAGAATTGGCTTCATGGAGCACTAATGTCCCCACACCATGTTCAATTAGGTGAACTTTACTAAATTTTCCATCTAACATTTTCAACTCGTCTCGTCCATCATAGAGACTTTGGCCCCAATAATTCTCCAAATTATTTAATACCACGGATAAAAAGCGATCTTTGGCTTCTGTGTCGGTTAAATGTTCATATTCATGGACCGATACCTTTTGCCCTAGGTATTCTTTGGTCTTCAGAGAACTCTGAATTTTTCCAGTGGCAAGTATCGGAATAGTCGAATTAGGCAAATTCATGCATTGAAATCCGTGAATAATGGTTTCAATATGCTGATATTCGCCAAGATCTATCATTTGGGTGGTAGGAATGATCGTTTTTCTAATTAGTCTCAAATAATCACCTAAAAATTTTTGATAATGGATATTTTTATTACTATAAAAAGTTAAATTTTCTATTTCAGGCTTACATGGATATCGATTTAGTAAATTTCTCCTATTCGGAGATCTTGCTTTTAGTTTACTAGCTTGGGTATAGATTATTTAGAAAATATATTCTTTCAAAAATTAATATTAATATTAGGTATTTTCTACTTCATAAATAAAATAATCCAAAAAAAAGTAGGTATACACCTGTAATTGCAACCATCTCAATGTATTTGTATGCAAAAATATTGATTTCAAAGCTTAGTTCAATCTTTATCAATTTACCTCAAAAATAATCTAACATCTGACAAATATTTCCCCTCTTTAAAGAGGAACAATTTTTTGATTTCAGTTTTAGATAGATAATA
>CAYPTZ010001004.1:0-1785 GCA_964413395.1 uncultured archaeon
ACGCAGGAGTTTAAATGCGGGGGGTATGAAACAATTGCTTTTGCAAATTGGGCAAAACAATATGGAGTAATCGGAAGTGTTTTTATTAACGATGAAAATGCAATCTGTGATGAATTAAGCAGATATGCTTATTATGAAATAAAAGAAGGTAATGAAACAAAAATTGTTCAGCGTGGAAATACTACTTGTTATGATGTTTATATTAACAATTGTGAAATTCTTCAGGCTACTGAAAAAATAATGGCAGAAAGTTTTGTAAAATTAAATTAATAAAATGAATAAATTAATTATAGCAATAATTCTTACATTAATTCCCATAACAGAATTAAGAATTGGACTTCCTGTTGCAATTAATTATGCATTAGAAAACAATATTCCCTTGTTCATGATTTTTTTATTAATTGTTTTAATTAATATTATTTTGATTTTTTTTGTATTTTATTTTTTGGACAAAATACATTTACAATTAATGAAATTAAAATTTTACAGAAATTCCTTTAACAAGTTTCTTAAAAAAATTCAAAAGAAAATTGACCGGTTTGAAAAAAAGAGGGGAGAAACAGAATTTATTGCACTATTCTTACTTGTTGCTTTGCCTTTTCCAGGAACAGGTGTGTGGAGTGGATGTTTAATATCATGGATTCTTGGATTTGATAGAAGGAAAAGCATATTGGCAATAGGGTTGGGTGTATTAATTGCAGGAATAATAATTTTCTCAGGAACTATTGGATTTGTAAAATTATTTAAGATTTTTAATTAAAAATTTAAAATCAGAATAAAAAGGAATTGATTTAATCTTAAATAATTTTACTTCTATAAACCAAATTAAGATAACCACGAAAATGCTTCCAAAATACCAGAAAAATTTATGTGCAAATTCTGCAAACTGAAAATTTTCCAAAAACAAAATTCCTATTAAAAATATCCTAATAATATTTACAATTAAAAAAGATAAAAATGAAATTATCAAAAGTTTCAATCTTTTTTGTTTCACATCTGGGGTTGAAAGATTCAAAATCAAGAATAATAAATATGCTGAACCAGCAATACAGGCCCCAATGATTTCAAATGAAATTACCGAATTATAAAAATAAATTGCGTTTCCTGAAATATAAGGATTGTAAAAAATATCAAACAGAAAATAAACAGGATAAATTGTTAAAGGTTTAAAGATAATATAAAATAATCTAAAACCTACAAATGCAAAAATCAATAAAATAGCATATCTAAAAAAGATACTCCATAATTTTCTTTTTGTTTTTTTATTCATTAAAACTAAAAGTTAAAATGGTTTAAAAAATTAGAGGTTTATATCTTTTGAAATTTCTTTGTTAGAAATAATTTCTTCGTTTTGATTCCAGCCATCCATTTTGCAGTCATAAAAAAATTTTGGTCTTTTGCCGTTTTCAAAAAGCAGGGAATATGCAACAGGATATTTTGAAGTTTGAACAGAATCTCCTTTTACCATTGACGGCGAAATCTCAATAACGTCCGGCATTGAGTCCTTATCAATATCATAAATAAATACATCAAGAAAATGAAATTCATCAAAAACAATGCAATCATAATTTATTAATATTTTTTTGGCATTATAATTTTTAAATTTTCCTGGAAGGAAATCCTGTGCTTTTGAATCAATTGAATTCAATGCAAATACAGAAAAAAAAGTTAGAGGAATTAATTTTGATAAGAGGTTTTTCATTTTAATTGTAATTAATTAAAAAATTATCTTCTTGCAATTCTTACTGCAACAACAATTATTACAATTACAAGAATTAAATTAAG
>CAYPTZ010001005.1:0-1783 GCA_964413395.1 uncultured archaeon
GTTTAAGAGAGTGCACAAAAAATTATAAAGAACGTATAACTTAGAAAGTCAAGAATTTATTTAAGAAAAATAGATTTTTCCATTTTTTTTTATGATAAATGTATTAGGTCAAAAAAAAATATATCCTATTATATAAGGAGTATGGAGTGAATATTAAAAAAATGATTAAAGGCACTGGAACAGTAAAGCTTAATTTAGATATCTACAAAACAATAATTGCTTCCACCACCAGATATGCGAATGCTCGAATTCCTGAATCAGAATGGGCAGAAGTATATGGATTATTATATGGATATATCGATAAAAAAAATGTTATAATTACAGAAGCAATTCCCTTTACCCATACAAAGAAGCAAAGACATATATTAAAAGTTGAATTTGAAGAAGAAGATTATGCTTTAGCAGCATCTATTGAAAGTGAAACATATATGCGCAATCCACCTCAATATATTGTTGGTTGGTATCATTCACATCCAGGAATCAAACTTATGCTTTCTCAAGATGATATTAAAAATCAATTGGCATGGCAAACAAATAATCCATTTGCAATTGCTTTAGTGTTTGATCATGTGAGATTATTAAAACAAGTAGAGTTTCCTTCAAAAAAGGGAGATCCCATAATTCAGTTAAAAAATGACTTAGGATTTCTTATATTTCGATTAGATGATCCAAATAGAGGAATAGAGGCAGCTTTTCATGAAGTAAATTTTGAATTTACAGATTTTCAGGTAGATAAAAGTTTTGTTGACAATGCTCAAGAGTTTGTTCAATGGGTAACTAAATCTTTTCCAAAAGGGGAGAATGTTATATCAGAATATACAAAATATGTAAAAAATCTATTGAAAAAGCTATCTGATATATACGATGGAACAACAAGATATATCGAAACATTAAAAAGAAAAGGTGAAGGTTCGAGAATTCAAAGTGTTGTTGAATCTCAAGCACTAGAAGCAACTAAAATTTTAGATAGTGGAAATACCATGATTGATTTATTTAGAATGATGAAAAATAATCTCGAATATAAAGAACGAGAAATAATGACACCTCAAATTGACGAAATTCTTGCAGAATGGGACAATACCACAAAAAATTATATTGAAAAATTCAGAAATTAATATAATCCTACAAGGTGAAAATTTCTTTTTTTTTTGTTTGTTTTTTACTTCAATTCTAAAATATTAAATTGTATAAAAGAAAAATTAGAAAATAAAAATGTAGTTAGAAATAATGATTAAACGATTTTGGAAATTTTGTCACAAGTTCTTTTAGTATCAAGAAAAACTAATCCTAATTTAATATCTTTCGTAGTGGAAATTGTTAGTACTGCATTTCTCCCTGCAGCCATAGTTAAAATATAGCCATTTTCACCACGTACGAAAACCTGTTCAAGAAGTCCCTTTCCAAGCTCTTGTGCTGCCCGTTCACCTAAAGATAGAATTGCAGCCGTCATAGCAGCAATCCTTGTTTCATCTGTATTAGGAGGGAGAGCAGACGCTATTGGAAGACCTTCAACAGAAACGATTGCTGCTGATTGAACTTCAGGAATTGAAGCAAGTAAATTTTTAAGAATATCATCCAATGTCTCTTCATAACTCATTTAGTTTACCGCCGGATTTCTTTTAAATTGTGCGTATTTGTATTTTGATGGCATTTTTTCTTTGATCAAGATAACACCAGAGTTAACAAATAAATATTATTTTTATATGTTTAATATGTTTTAGGTAATATGCTAAATTCTCCCACATTAATAAAAACATTTTTGGTTTTATAGTTATCAACTAAT
>CAYPTZ010001006.1:0-1781 GCA_964413395.1 uncultured archaeon
CCCAAAAAATCTTTTTTTTTTTTCATATAGATCTATCAATTTATTTTTTGTCTTTTTACGAAGAATGAATTTTCAATATTTAAATTTTTGTTTTATAGAGATTATATACTCTGATTGACTACATTTCGATTAAAATAAGAGATCAAATAATCCTATCCTCCATTTATTCAATTGAGAGTCTGCAACATATAAGTTTGTATTCATCATATTATCTTCGAGATCCTTAGGGGCGATAACAGGGTTGTTTACAGCATGTTTGATACTGAGCAACATCGCCATCGTAACCGAAATGACTGTGAGTATAACGGTTTCAGTAGGAACGCTGCTCACAACGTTTTTAGGGGCGATTGTGCTTTCAATCTTGGGGACATATTTCATTACGCGCGTATTCCCAAAAGGCCGATTACGGATATTTTACGCATCACGTTTTAAGGACCCCAATGGAAAGAATTCGGGGGTTTTTTTTATTTAACAGGTTTCTTCTTGAATATAAATCACATGAATGTTATTTAAAAAAAATTTCCCTTTAAAAAATACTTACTAACAGAGCTTTTTCCTCCATTGAGTTGCAAATTAATTCGATTTTCTCTGAAGTGTAGGATTTAATACAAAAAACGAAGAAAAAAAATTTAGTCATTAATCACCCAATTAATTATTTTATTCTCCTTTTTTTTACAATAAAGAGTATTGTGCATACAATCTGTGCCGAAATCAATGATAACATGATGTATAGAGGTAATCCAATAGTCCTTTTTGAAATAATTACCTGAACAATATCTGAAGCCATATTTCCTGCAGTATCATATACCCATAATTCATACTCATATTCACCCAGAGTATGATTACTTAAAATAAAAATGATTTCATCATTAACACTCCAATTTCCTTGAGCTATGACTTTTCCATTCAACAATATTTGATAATGATCTGGTAATAAATCTGAGACATTCCACGATATTTCGTATTCTTGGGAAATATCATCAATTATTAAATCATCTGGACTTGATACTGTAGGAATGGTGGTATCCACGATGTTGATGGTAATCAGATCTGAGGTTGAGAACCCACCCTCATTGAATACGGTGATATTTAGCACATAAATCCCAGGGAGATTATCACCCATCTGATAAATAATATTATCCGCATTGCACCATGATGCGTCTGCTGCTGTAGTTCCATTGCATTCAAGTGCATAAAAAGTCGGATGGTTATCATAGGCTTCCCATATGACTTCAAAAGTGGAATCATTATATTCATGACTAATATCTCCCGGTGAAATCAATGTGGGAGGTTGATAGGAAATCATATTAGTGTCTGTTAATATCAGTAAAAGCCCAGTATCATTTGCGATACCTAATAAAACGCCTGTGTCTTTATGATAATAAGCCCGATTATTTTGAGATATATTCGCCACCCAAGCATCCATGGGGACGTCGTGAAAAGTAAAGATTGTTTCATCGATGATTTCCATACCATTAAAGTCCAGAGGTATTGCTGTTCCAATGGACACATGGGTACTAATTTGATAATAAAAATCATGAACCATCATTGAAAGTTCCTCAAGCTGAAATTCTCTATTTACCGTATTTAACATCGGATAGGAAATTGTTCCGTTTTCACTCATTTTTAACTGGACCCAACATTGATCGTATGGTGCATGGTAGGTAAAATTTATATAGTAGGATTCGAAGGGTATTAATTCCGAAAATTCAAATGCCATGTAATCGCCTATATTGTAGGTAATTTGCGGATCTGCTACGACTTCAATCCAACAGGTTTCT
>CAYPTZ010001007.1:0-1779 GCA_964413395.1 uncultured archaeon
CCCACATATGAACCCTTAACAGGTTATCATTTTCCCAAATCCAAAGAGCCAACAATTTTATTTGTTGAAAATAGGGACCCATTTTTTAATCTTAGTCTCATTTCAACTTTTCTTGATAATCCTCCTTATGCACATATTTATTACGGACAAGGATTAAATTTTTTGAGTATTATTGAAACACTTCCCTATAAACATTCTAAAAACGAAAATATCGAGTATTTTGGGGATATAGACCCCACTGGCTTTTATATACCAATAGAAGCAAAAAAAAAATTAAAATTAGATTATCCTGAATATTCTATTCAATTTGCATCAAAACTCTATAAAAAATTAATATCAATTTATCAAAAAGCAGAATTATGTTTCAAAGATAAAGATAGGCGTAAATTAAGGTCTTTGGACTTAAATTTTTTAGACAATAATGAAGAGAAATATGTAAAAGATTTATTATCAAGAAATGAACGAATTCCTCAGGAATTATTACATATCGGAGAATTAATAGACTTTTATGAATTAACTTCAATACCAGACATTCTTTTAAATGATCATAATAAAGCTATTACGTATCTCTTAGAGAATTTTGATTAATTTTGTTTATAAAAAAATCTCCTTTTCTATCTAAATATTTACCTTGAACATAATTTATTTGCTGAAATGCGTTTTTTATCCCAATTTGCAAAATAGATTGACTATAATGATGAACCCGATTTGAATCTTGGTAAAAGCGCCCGTCGGGAGTAATCATGCAATACGAATCTAAAATCATATTAGATGTTTCGTAAATTGGAGTTAGATTTTGATGGAATTTGATAAATTTCAAGAATTCCTTTTCATCAATTCCTAATCCTTCTCTAAAAAAAGGGTCATTTATGCCCCTAATATGATGGACTTGGAATACTTTCCATCTAAAAGGATTCAATTTTTGGATAAATTCTCGCATATCTTCTTGATAGGTTAATTTTGTGAGAGTAGTGTTAATTTTTAGAGGGATTCTTGAGTCATGAATGAGTTGGGCTGTTGCTGAAATCGATTTTATATGATCATAGTCTTTCGCAGTTTTATTTTTAATGAACGTCCGGTCTAATTGCCTTTCAATAACATTATATTGAGAATCAATGCTAAGGCCAATTAGATCTAAAGAATCTCTACAAATGTCGATGAATTTTTGATTGATACCAGTACCATTGGAGATAAGAGAAACAAATAAGTTTTGATCCTTGGCAACATTGACCAATTCAGATAGATAAGGAACTAAAGTGGGTTCACCGCCCGCAAAATTTAGTTTTTGACAGCCATTATCAGCTAAAGTTTTAATAAGATTAATAGAATCAGATTTTGAAAGAATTTGTGTGCAATCATGGTATTTGGCAAAACAAAATTTGCATTTGAAATTGCATCGATTGGTAATGTGGTAATTAATTGAATCAGGAATAATTTTTAAAACAGGTTGCAGAGCAATTTTATGGGATAACATTTTTTTCTAAAAAATTTAAGAAAAAACGCCAATAAATATGATCACTTAGTGGCGACTATGCATTTCACATAGTGGCGACTAACTGAAATGACTTAAAACCTTATAAACCTCAACCCTATAGTAACCATAATATTATGGATCTTTTTACTCCCAATCTAGCAGAAAATCAAAACAAAATCTTAGAATTATTGCTAGAGAACAAATATGTGCAAAAAGATTTGCAGAAAAAATTAAAAATGTCATCTCCAGGGTTATTATATCATCTGGATAAACTGGAAAAATTACAGTTGATACAAAAAACAACT
>CAYPTZ010001008.1:0-1777 GCA_964413395.1 uncultured archaeon
CATGATTTTTCAAAGTCATCTTTAGTCTTATAATTTACATAAATGTGAGGCGATAACCTTTTTACTTGCCAAAAACTATCAATACTATGAATCTACCCGCCTATTCTGATGATTATGATTATGTTCGGATTTTTTATCCATCAAAATTAGACCATAAATGTCCATTATGCCAATATCCTGTTGTTCATATGTATGCTGATGCAGGAAAGCTTGTCCATTGTCTTGAAGGGGACATATATCAAGTAGTTGAACTATATTGCTGCACAAATTCAGATTGTAAATGTTCTAAGCGTCCATTCAACCCATCACCTCGATTTGACTATGGAAATCGGTATTATGGGGCTGATGTATTTCGGTTTGTTGCTAATGAATTTTTACCTCCACTAAACTTAAAACCCGAACAAATCAAGAATAGAATGTATAGAATGTACCCTTATTTTCAAATTTCGCTAGCAACTATTAACCGAATGTGTGATGATATCCTTAAAGTGAAGTCATTTAACATAGATCTCAAAACTCATAAAATAATTCAAGAACAAGGATTTATTTTACTTGGAATGGATGGACAAGATCCAGGAACAAATGCACCTGCAGTATGGGCTTTCATGGATCTTATTGTTAACCGTATATTAGCCTCAGTAAAATTTGATACTCTTGATCACAATATACTCCATGATTTTCTTACTTCTCTTGAGGCATATTACGGAGTTCCTATCTTGGGATGGGTAACTGATAAGCAAAATGTCATTACCAAATGTCATGATACGTTTTATGTCGATATTCCTCACCAATATTGTCAATATCATTTCCAAACGCATCTATGGAATCATATTGAATGTCTTGACAGTAAGATCTTTTTACCTTTGAAGAAATCAATTACAAAGTTGTATATTCACTCTGCAAGTTTATCCAAAACTGTCGATTTTGAAATATTAGGGAAAAAATCAGTCAGAGAAGTGTTTAAACCAATCGATCTGGATTTACAATCAATGATTCGAATGCGAAATAAACGTTTTAAATCACTTCGTGGCCTTTGGCTCTTTGATAAGTTAACAGATTATATCAAGCGAGCTCGAGAAAGTATGCTTGAAATCAATTCAGAACTGCGTGTTGCAAAGATAATGAATAAAACTTTCAATGATTTGCAAACAAAACTTGATGAAGTGCATAATATTTACGAAGAAGTCTCTAATTTCAACAATTGGTTCCAAAAAATTAATAACCTTTTCAATCAAGAACAGATTACTTGGCAAGAGAAACAACGACAATTAGATTTAGTTTTTAAGGAAGTTTATCAAGAAGCATGTAGGCAAAAGGTGAATTTTGATTTAAATGCTTGTCGTTCCTTTTTACCAGGTAAAAAACATGCACCTATTGAAATTTTAGGTGAATGGTGTCGTCTTTGGAACTCTTATTTACCTGGTCTCTTTCAATATGAGCAATTTCCAGGAAATAACCGAACAAATGGAAAAAATGAACGAGCATTTAGTAAGGAAAAACAGATGTTGATTTCTCGAGCAGGGAAGGGGATTGTCAGCCACATGATTGCTACTCGCGGTGAGGATTATCTACGTTTAACACATTGCTCCCCAGAAGAACTTACATCTGACATTCTGAAGGAGTGTACCGAAGGTTTGATTCAAGAACTGCGGGAAGAACTTCGTACTGAAATTAGGAAACAAACGGTACGATGGCGAACAGATAGTCGAATATATGATGGGTTTGATGGTATTAAGATGACAATAATTAGTGCAATTTCACCCTCCTTTAATTTAGA
>CAYPTZ010001009.1:0-1777 GCA_964413395.1 uncultured archaeon
TTTCGCATCTTCGGTTCCTGGAACGTTCGATCTGACATTTGCCATATCACTTCCCGAAGGGATCCGGCTGAAATCATCAGGTAAATCATCTGGTTCGCGAAACTTCCAGTCACCAGCATTTAATGATTTTGAATAATACCAGCGACCTGCTAATAGAATATAGTACTCCTGGGAATTGATGTCCATGATAATGTCACTTTCCGAATTGTCGACATACAAAAGCGAAGTGCCTTTAATGGATTTATAATGGACTCTAATACCATGATATTGATTTTTTGTTTTACAATTTATATATCTTTGGATTTTTAAAAAGCTTTAAATAAATATGAAGATTTCCATTCAAAATAATGGATTATAAAAAATTATTATTTGAGGCTCAAACCAGCACCCTAAATAAATCCGCTCTTCAAACACATTTACTAAAACTATCAACATTAAATGAAACCTATTCCGATTTTTCCATTCAAAAATTACTGGATCTTAATTCAGAATTAAAAATAGTTGATGTTAACTATAATAACATATATCTCCAACATATTCAAATCCCCATCACACTCATTTCTCCCCAATCAAAATTTAAGGTCAAAATACGAGGTTATTTTGATAGCGGGTCATCAATTTGTTTAATTTCCCCAAATTTAGTGAGAAAATTAGAATTAAAGGCTAGTGGAGTTATAAACATTCGAACAGTAAATGCAACATCCACGAGTAAAATTGTCGATTTAGAGTATAAACTTGAAGCCCAACCACGAAATTCAAAAAAAAAATTATCGATACACCATACCACACAAGCCGCCGTCCTTGAAAATATGTCTGACAGCTTTGCAGGACTTGAGTTTGTGTTATCTGTTGATATTTTCAATTATGTTAAAAATAAATACAATATCAACATTACTGATCTGAGCAAAAAATAAAAGAAGTGTTCATCATGTTAAATCTCTTAGAAAATATATCGATTCAACCCTTTATCCAATATCAATGCCCTCAGTGTTTTACAAAATCCCAAGGCCAATTGGATAAAAAATCTATTTGTATTCAATGTGGGATCGCTACCCTGAAATAATTCGATGACACAATCCTCTTAAAATTTATTGCTCAATTTTTAGATGATGTTGATTATCCTAGATTGAAAATAGCAAATTCTATTCATATTCGAGAAATTTTTGAAGATACAGATTTATCAAATTATCTCATTAACGTTTCACTTACCTTATTTATAGAAAATGATCTAATCCCTTTTATTAATAATATTATTGAACAAAGTCATAGAGAAAAAGGACTAACTCCTAAATCGGACAAAAATAGCCAATTTTTTGATAAAATAGACACATTAATCAAACAGATGACAATTTATCAGAAAAAAATCACTTTACTTAAAAAAAGTCTACTACGGAAAGAAACCAATAATCTTCTTCAAGATGTTTTGTCATTATATTCAAAAATGTATCAGGAATCACACAATACTAAAATTTTGGATTCAGAAAAGAAGAAATCGAAAGGTTTTGATTTAGAACTTGCAAAAACATTACATCGTTTTCACACTTATCACGATCAAATGCAAAATTTATCCAAAACTTTAGTTTCAAATTATAAACAAATGATTAACAACTATGAAACCATTCAAAATAATAATTTTTTCCAATTTCCTGTAGTTATACGGAAAGTATATGAATTTAATGCTATTGTGTTTGCATTTAATTCTTTAATCCTACAATAATTCAAAGGAGATACAAAAATGAAAGTTAAAAAAATTAAAAAAAAATATTAGAGGTTTATT
>CAYPTZ010001010.1:0-1777 GCA_964413395.1 uncultured archaeon
AATATTTTATGTTAAAAATAAAGATGCAAAGCATTTTATTCTTGCAGAATCTACTGTTAATGAGTGGATACAAGATTTTGTAATTTCACCAAATAATGAATATATTGTATGTACAACTAATAATTCAATAAAACCAATTATAATTGTCTCAATTTCAAATCTATCTATTGTGGAAGAATTTACAGAGATTATTTTAAAAAATCATTCATTAGATCTTAATCAATTAGGAAGCGTAATTATTGTAGATCCATCAGGAATTATTGAATGGATTCCAAAAACAAAATTATCTTTAAAATAATATAAATTAATCAGAAAATTATAAATCTTTTTTTTTAAAATTCTTCCATGAAGAAAATCAAAAAGAATATTCCATTTTATTCAATAGAGTCAAGATTTTGCTTCTAATCAATAAAATCAGAGTCAAAAAAGAAATTTCGGCTTTAATCTTTGGAGAAAATTAAATTATATTTGAACAAATTCATTAATGAAAACAATTAGAAGATATATTAAGTAAGGACTAACAAAAAAATTACATATAAAATGAAGCCCCAGGATCTTCATCGTCATCATCGTCATCTTTATCTTTTTTCTTTGGTCTTTTTCCAAAAAGTTGTTCCATCATACTTTTCGAAATTTGTTCCATCATTTCTGGGTCCACACCCATATCTTTTAGATCTTTTAGATTACCGAAAGGTAAAACTTTCACTCCAACTTTTGTACCAGGAGGAGGCATTTTATTCTGACGGTTTGATTTTTCTTTAATAAGTTGCCGTCTTTTAATTTCTCTTCCTCTATTTTTTTGTAAATCTTTAATTAAACTTTGAATTAATAATTGTTCCAAATCATCTGCTTCTTTTAGAAAAAGTTCATCTTGAGTATATTCCTTTTCTATTGAATTAATAGCATCCTCAATGCTTGCTTGATCAATAGTTAACATAGTAACTTCTCGAACTTCATTTTGAATATTCGCCCAATTAACCATCATCCAGCAATTTCCATAGTTTGGTTTAGACATTTTTTTTTTAGCTCTTATAAGAATTAAAGTAAATACTGACTTTAAAAATTAATTACTTTAAAGTAAAAGTAAAGATTCTAAAAAATTTTGATTTGAAATCCAGAAATAAAAAAAAATAATATTAAATAAGGCTAATTTTTTAGAAAAAATCAACCAAAGCATAATAAAAGTATGTAAAATTCAAATTGTGGTAAAAAAAAAGAATTAAACTATGAAAAGGTTACTTTTTCAAAAATTGGTATTAAATTTTCTGGTGAAAGGTCAAAATTCTCAATAAATCCTTGGGCAGAATCCGGTTTTCCCCCACCTTTACCATTTAATTCAACTAGAAAAGTTTTCATTATTTTACTAAGGTTAATTTGGTTTATTTTTTCTCCTCGCATAGCAATAACATTTATCCCACGTTCAGAGTTTCCTACTAAGAAGATTAATATATTTTTTTCATGCTTAAGAAGATTTTTTGCAATATTGACCAATATTTTATTATCAAAATTCTGATAAAATTGTGAGACAAATTTTACTCCATTTATTACCTTTGCATCCTCTATCATCTTTTTAATATTTTTTTCACCAACAATTTCTGCAATATTTGCAATATCTTTCTTCATTTCATCCCATTCAAATTTATGTTTCTTTATTTTTGATACTAACATATCAGGAGCAACTTCTAAAATACGTAGTAAATATAATAAAGGTTGACGAGGATTAGGTTCATTTTTTTTTAATTCTAGCATTTCTTCTGTATAAACACCATTATATTTA
>CAYPTZ010001011.1:0-1768 GCA_964413395.1 uncultured archaeon
TAAATCATCCCATCTTGCCACATTTATTTCTCTTTGTTTCAAATTCTCTGCTGGATGTTAAATATAGGTATAATTATTTACAAAATTGATTCCTTATCGTCGGAAAATATAAGAAAAAATGAATTACATTGATAATGTTATTTTTCTCATTTTTTTTTTATTTTTTTAGAAATGAAACCTTAATTTGATTATCTTCATAAAAAAATTTCATAAAGATATTAATTTGAAATTATATCATTTAGGGAGGGGAAACAATTTAGGCCAGTATTCCAGTTGGAAAAAAACTTTTGGATGATCTGCTAAATTCAAAATCAATTCAGATCAGAAATAAAATTAGAAAATGTTACAATGGAAAAGGTAGTAAAATTAACACAAAAATCATAACTCTTGTCAGAGATTATCACCTTCTACGATCAGATTCAAGTGTATCATTTCTTCGGAGCCTATCAATAAATTTCAAACAAGGTGGTTTGTGTGACAGATCTCCTAAATAATCTCAGAAATCTATTAGAAGCGGAAAGAAAACGCATTTATGGTACTCATCAATAAAAAATAACTAAAAAAAACGGGGGAAAAACTTCCTATTTTTTCATTTTTTTCCTGATTATAATAACACCAATACCTAATGCACCCACACCGAGAGAAGCACCCAATATAAGTAAGAGATCATTGTCATCTTCCGTTTTTTCTTCTCCATTATCATCAGGTATTATTGGATCATCGTCAATATATTCAACAATTGTGATATTATAGATTTCTTCTGTAAAATAACAACCATCATCCAAAATTAAAATAAGAGAATAGTTTCCCAGTAAATTTGTTGGTATTAAATAATCTAAGACCATTCCATCAAACCAATCTCCTGAATCAACTGTTTCATTGTCAAAAATAATCGTATAATTGGTTTCTGGATAGTAATATCCATCAAAAATAATCCAATTGATTTCTTTAATAGCAGTATTATTGGAAAATTCAATTGCATCCTCTAGATTTTCACTTGAATATGGTAAGGAATTAACAGATCGATCTTCGATTAATGGATAACGATCAACAGAAGCCTCCTCCACTGTAATATTATATGGTGTATTCCAAAATCCATCTACTTTTTGTGCATCAGGATATCTCTCTCTATAATCAGAATAAAAATTTCCGTGAGTGCCATTGTCCCATGTATTATTTGAAAAAAATTCATAGGCTTGATTTAATTCATTTTTATAAAAAGTATTTTGGAAAAATATTGAATCATTTGAAGCATAAGTCCTCATTCCATAATTTTTATTCTTGGCTACAACATTCGATTCTACTCGTAAAAAGTGTGAACCTTCAAAAAACATTCCATCTTTACTATTATTAAACGCGATATTTGAGGTTATATTGGAATCCTGAAGAGCAATGATATAAAAACCATAAATATTACCATTTTCAACGATATTTTGATCTATAACACTTGAATTTAACTCGGTTAATTGTATACTATACACAGAACAGTTTTTGACATAATTGCTGGTTAATGTAACATTCACTGCTTCACCTAAAACTATTCCATTAGTTCCAATATTTCTTATAGAATTATTATGGAATATACTATCCGAACAATTATCCCCATACCACATAGCCGTGAATGTCGAATTTTCAATAATATTATTTTTCACAACAAAATTCGCCACATCAGAACCAGCTAGTCCTCCAGCTTCACTAAAGATATTACTCTCAATAGTGCAATTGACACTATTTAGAGTGGTCAATGAATCAGAATTATCAAAAAAAG
>CAYPTZ010001012.1:0-1768 GCA_964413395.1 uncultured archaeon
TCATGTTTTATTGAGTTAAATAACCACCAATGATATTAAAAATAAGTATAAATCATATTGATCTATTTGACATTTGTTAAAATAACTTTATTCTCTGTTGTGGCATTGCCGCTAGCGTTTTTTACGGTATAAAACGTTTGGGAGAGAGGCTTACCTGCCTGCCATGCATGCGGCAGTTAAACCGGCAGATAGGTTGCATCTCACTGTTTTTAACATGAAAGATACAAAAAAGCGGGCTGCGTTCGTATCTGCTGTTACAAACTCTGAGGCGGGTTAACTGTGCTTCGTATACCACTGAACCGACCGAAGGGAGCTCAGCGAAGCTAAACCCTTATTGGCTATACCACGCAAAAGTGCTTATTTCTTTTCACGCTTTTCCATTCTCTATTATTCAATAGTAGCTGCAATTAAAAATGGAGCCGATTCTTTTTTATCAGAAATAAAATCAAATTCTTTGATTTCGACATCAGGCAAAGGATTGTTCCATAAATATTTATAAAACTGAATCGAATAGCCCTGGCTTCGGGTTCTTTCATTATCTCCTTTCCATGCAACTATTGCACCGGTAGGTAAATTATCGCCGGGTAAAAACCACCAATCCACTACATTAACTTGATATACAATTGGTATTATTTCTTTATGTCCGTTTGAATACTGTATTCTGTATTCACCAATTTTTGTCCCTTCTTTATCGTGCCATGAGGAACATTGAAGGAAATAAATTTTTTCTCCTATGTGATTAACTTTTATTCCTTTAACCTCAAAAGGATAATCAATCCCTGTCTTTTCTTTTGATATCCTTCCTGACAATTGAATAATTCCTTTTACATCAAACAATGTTCCACCGAATTTATGAATTCCATGAGGAACAGTTTTTAAATCATTACCTGGTTTATGATGAATTCCTTCATCTAATGAAGTATTGAAATAATCGGATAAATCAACAAATTTTGTATTAATGTTCATGATATTTTAATTTCTGTGGTATTGTTATAGGAATATATAGCTAAAGTTTAAATTTTTAAAATCATACTTTACTAAAGTACGATGTGTCATACCGGAATAGGTTTACACTACGTTCACGCGGTATGGCTAGTAAGGTATTGCGGGCTAAGTTCCTATCCACCGTTACAGAAAGTTGGTGCGGGGCACCAACTTTGAAAAACCACTTCGACCCCAATTTTTTATATTGCATGTTGGCAGTAGTATTATTTTGTATTAAAGATAAGCTAATGCAATTCTTAGATTTTTGATTACTAAGTATCCTAATGATATTCTGGAATATAGTTTTCTAATAAATTGCTTGCTATTTGATTGTTCCGTATTAACTCTTAATTTATAAACTATATAGTTTTCTTTAAATCTGCTAGATGCTAAAATATCACCAAAAGAATTTACTATCTCAATATGACCGTCCCATTCATTTCCACAAGTGTTGCCAAATCTGTTTGCAGTTACTATCCATGAATTATATTGCTTTGCAAGATATTTATAAGCAAAATACTTATCATCCCAATCATCAATATTGTCTGCAAGGCTTAGAATAATCAGATCTGTTTTTTGTTCTAATGCTTTTTTCCTTGTTTCAGGAAATTGAATGTCAAAGCAGATAACTACACCAGTTTTAATATCTTTAATGTCAACAAATGATATTGATTCTTGTCCGAAACTATAGTAATCAGAACGCAAATTCTTCTTACGTTGAATATTGATTATTTCACCATAATTGTCTATAAGTATCTGGGAATTATAAATTTTATCATTTAGT
>CAYPTZ010001013.1:0-1766 GCA_964413395.1 uncultured archaeon
ATTAAATATGAAAAAACATCCGACAATAAAACTTAGATTAATTTGCGGAGTCTTGTTTTTTTTACGAATTAAATTAGATAGTTTTACAAAATCTAAAAATATATTATAAATGGAGAATTGCGATTGACAGAGCCAGAAGAAATCTCAAAAGTAATTAAAAAAATAAAACAAAAATGGGATAAAGATCCAGAGAATTGGGAAGTATTAGGAAATGTTGATAAAGATGGGAACAGAGAAATGTTAATAACTCAACAGCCTAATTCATATTGGCTCAAAATGCGAACTTTAACTGCAAATAGCCATTTAGCAATGGGTAAAGAATTAAAGAATATTGATAATGAAATTGATTTAAAAGTAAATGGGATAAAAAAATTTGACTCTATCAAATCTAAGGAACAATTAATCAATTTATTCGGTATGATGGTTCCCGATAAATCAAAAAAGGATGTAATTTATTTATCTGGTGTTGAGAAGTATTCTCCAGAAGTAGTGGGATTACAAAAAGAGAAAATTGAAGAAAAAAATCCAGATGCTGATAGATTATATCGATTATACTTGAGAAAAAAATGGGAACGAGAACAAGCACTCCGAAATGGTATGTATCTCTGATTTTCTTATATTCTACCATTGGATAAATTAATTCTTGTTTTTTCCGATTTGAACCAATAATTTCCATTTAGACAAGCTAAACATAAATGATCTTTTGAAATACCTACTGCATCGATTAAGCCTTCGATAGAGAGGTAGTCTAATGTATCTGCACCAATATCTTCACATATTAAATCATAGCATGCGTTTTGAGAGACACCTTGAGTTTCTTTTTGACAATAAATCAATTCTTCTTTTGAAGGAAAATCGACTCCATAAAAACAGGGGGAACATACTGGTGGACAAGATGAACGAACGTGAATTTTTTTTGCACCCGCATTTCGAAGATTTTCTACAATTCTTCCCATAGTCGTACCTCGAACAATACTATCATCGATTAAAATAATTTCTTTTCCTTCCACTATTGATTGGACGGGATTAAGTTTCATTCGGACTAAATTCATTCGTTCTGCTTGACTTGGTGCAATAAAACTACGAAAAACATAACGATTTTTCATCAATCCTTCCTCATATTGAAATCCACTTTCTTCGGCATATCCAAGCGCTGCAGATCGTCCTGAATCTGGTACTGGAACAACAATTGTATTGTCCCTATCGAAATTTGATTTATCTGCTTTCGCTAAATTTCTTCCTAATCTTTTTCGAGTTTTATGGACACTTTTCCCATCAATTATGCTATCTCCTCGTGCAAAATAAACATACTCAAATACACAAAGATTTTTTGTTACATGAAGTAATTTTTCTCGATGAAAAATATGATCTTGATGAACATGAATAATTTCTCCTGGTTCTACATCTCGAATGAGTTTTCCTCCTAAAGATGTAATTGCAGATGATTCAGAAGCTATAAGGTAGAATTCAGAATTCATTAATGTAGTTGTTCCAAAACACAGAGGTTTATTTCCGCTTCTATATGCGTATATATCCCCATCAGCAGTTAATAATATTATTGAATATGCACCATCAAGTAATCTGGCAGTGAATTCAAGGGTTTCTACCCAATCTTTTGTAACTAATGTATTTGAGGCAATTATATTTGCAATTACTTCAGTATCTCCAGTGGTAAGAAAAACTCTTCCTTTATTTTTTAATTGTTCTTTCAATATTGGATAATTTGTAATATTTCCGTTAAATGCTATTGAAAATGGGGGTGATTG
>CAYPTZ010001014.1:0-1754 GCA_964413395.1 uncultured archaeon
TAGCTCGAGCTTCTGGTGTTCAAGAAATCTTTGTTGGCGTTGGAGAATATCTAGGTAGTTATGTCAGTTATGGAGATCAAGCTTTTACCTTGGATACAACGATGCAAGCTTATAGTTTCACATTTACTATGGTTCAAGCCACAGATACTGGTGCTCGTATTGATTTTAATCTTGGATTAAGCTCAGTGGACATCATTATAGATAATGTAGCAATCCGTGAATATAGTGGAATCGACACACTTGCCCCAACTATCTCAAATCCAACAAATATCTCATATATTGTATCTACAACCGGACATTCTATTACATGGAGCGCGTCGGATCTTAATCCTGATACATACACAATAACTCGAGATGGTAGCATTATTGATTCTGGTTCATGGTCTTCTGGAAATCCTATAACAATTAATATTGATGGTTTATCTGCTGATACTTATACATATTCAATTGTTATAAGTGATGTGGCTGGAAATACGGCTTCTGATTCTGTAAACGTAGAAGTTACCTCAATTGTAAATGATGCACCTTATGTTTCATCTCCTTCTGATATTTCATATCAAGTGAGTACAACAGGACACACAATAAGTTGGACTGCCACTGACAGTAATCCTGATACATACATAATTACTCGAGATGGTGTTAGTATTGATTCAGGCTCATGGTCTTCTGGAAATCCAATAATAGTTAATGTTGACGGTTTATCTGCTGATACTTATACCTATACAATTGTTGTAGTAGATACGCTAGGCCTTTCAGATTCTGATTCTGTTAATTTAGTTGTTACATCAGGGATCGTAAAAGGTGGTGATGTTTGGATGGGAGATGTTGGTACAGTTGAACCTGGCTCAAATTTTATTTCAACAATTTATGTTGATACTGGTTTACAAGATGTAGCATCCTATGGAATTAGAATTTATTTTGATCCTACAATAATTCAAATCTCAAGTGTTGCTACAAGTGATAATGGATTTTATACAACCTCCAACATCAATAATCCAGAAGGATGGGTATTTGTTACAGGTTTTGATGCTTCAGGTAAAGGACCAAGTAGTATGCAAAATTTATTTGACATTACTTGGAATGCTTTTGCTGAAGGAATATCTTCTATAATGATTGATGTAGTTGATTTAACTGATAAAGATACCCATTTAATTGGAATTCCAAACGGTATAGATAGTGAAATTACTGTTGGTTCCACATTTGAAACAGGGGATGTCAATCATGATGGTTCCGTTAATATCATTGATGCACTTCTAGTTGCTCAATTTTATGTGGGAAAACCAGTATCTATTGACGAATTTTTAGCAGATGTCAATTTAGACGGAGCAATAGATATTGTGGATGCCCTTTTGATTGCACAATATTATGTAGGGCAAATTCCAGAATTACCTTATACTTAACATAATCGTATTTCATACCAAATGGTTATTTTTAAAATTTATTTTAGAAATAACCTTTTTTTTTTTTCATAAGAAACAAGGTTTACATTTATATTTCGAAGAAATATGACTGATTCAGGGACAATGAAAAAATTTCATTAAAAAGATGAACATATTCTGAATGAAAAAAGATTTAATGTATTCTTTGAAATAACAATTAATAATTTCCTATAATAAATAAAAAAATATGAATTTAAATGATCCAATTACTAATGCTGATGTCTTTTTAATTGTATAATATTATGAAGAGCAATCAAGCGTTACCTTATACTTAACATAATCGTATTTCATACCAAATGGTTATTTTTAAAATTT
>CAYPTZ010001015.1:0-1754 GCA_964413395.1 uncultured archaeon
TATCAGTGAAGACTTCCTTGGGATTTCAAGTACGAAGCTATGCACATAGCGGTGCGAATATTTGCACTTAATGAATACAACGGGGAAAAAATAAACGATCTGAACTATTCCAACGACAATTATCAATCTTAAAAATTTAAATGGATGTTTTACCTCTACTTGAACAGTGCCGAAAATTTAAGTAAAAGAAGTGATTTGAAAATACTGGGATATTAAAAAATTATTTTTTTTTTTTATCAGGGACCATATCTAATTCTGCGAGTGCTTGTAGCATGGCATCTTCTTCAATATCCAAATCAATATCGTCATATTCACTTGACATGGAGTTGAAATCAGGGGTTCCATCATCTAAATGCTTGACATTTGCAGTATATGGATCTTTGACTGGTTCCTGTTCTGCATATTCATGAGATTTTTGTGAAAATTGGATAGAATTTTGAGTTGAAGTGGCTTCAGTTGCTGTTAATGTACCTACTTCAAATGAGATATAATCTTTCAATGGAACAGGAGGAACTTCACCATCGTATATTGGAATTCCGTATGGATATTTCTCTTGATTATTAGCTTTATTTGAAGACATTTGTTTTGGTGCTGTATCAGTAATACCATCTAAAGTAGCTAAAATATCTTCAGGTAATCTCTGATTTTCCATTTTAGTCGCATTTTTTGTCGAAATTGTAAGATTTGAAGCATTGGATCCAGTCATCGGATTTGATGAGACTGTACTTTCTGCTATATGATCAAGAGCTGCAAAAATATCTTCTAAACTTTCTTCATCAGAAGAAACTTTTTTACTCTTTTTAGTTAATGAGGTTGCTACATTTTTTGCTTCATTGATTTGATCTTGACTGATTGAAGTAGGTCCAAAATTACCCATTTTAAACATCATATCATTATCTATTCCTACAACATTATTTTGTGATTGGGTTATTGCTGGTGTGCCTTCTTCTTCACCCCAATCTTTTAAAAAGTCTAATACACCTTCCATAGCTTCCATATCTGCAGAAGAATTTTTATCCATTGAAAAATTAGCAGCTATTGGTGCTTTTGCTTCTGCTCTTAATCGGGCTTCTCTTTCATAATTTGCATCGATTTCTTTTTTAAGTTCTTTAGTTATTTGATTACCTGCCAGAATGTAGGCAAATCTGTGGGCGATATTTCGAAGATATTCCATATAGTATCCTATTCTTAAAGGAGTCTCTATTCCGCCAAAAAGCATGAATTGATCATTTATGAATTGTAAAATAACAAAACCTGAACTGGATCTAACTAATATTTCGCGTAATCCTCCATTATTAACTGAATTAGTTAACCGTTCTGCTAAATCAATCAATGCAGAACTACTAGCGGTCTCTGAATCGGCGTCCATTTCTGCGCTTTTAGAATTCGCTATTCTCATTCCAATTCTACTAATCACTGAAAGATTTTTTAAATCGGTTCCATTTTCAATTTTTTGAATTTCAAGCATCAACGCATTTGAAGTTCCATGTTCAATTTCTACCATAGCCAATTATATTTCACTCAATTTACTTTTTATTACTAAAATTATATTATATTTTAACTATAAAAATTCAATCCTAAATCATTTTTTAATTAATTTATATATAATTAATACATTCATTTATGATTTTTCACTTTTATGTTTACTTTCAGTCACCTCTTTCTCTCGTATTTTAAATACTTAATCACAAATTCAAAATTAGATAATTATGATTCAATATAATAATAGACTTTTTGATAATTATGAAGAAACA
>CAYPTZ010001016.1:0-1753 GCA_964413395.1 uncultured archaeon
CATATTTTGCCAACATAATCTTCTGTCATTCACTCTCCACTTTTGTTAGTCTACACCATACATCCTCTGAAGCAGTTGAATATAAATATTTATCATATTTGGCTGTATTCTATAATTTAAACAACTTTCATGTATGTTCCTTTGCAATATTTCCTGTAAATACTTCAAGTGTACCTTAGAATTGGCGATAATTTTTTTAAAATCAATTTCTTCTTCCGCACAATATTGTAATCGTAATACGTATTGCCCTCGTGATTGAATCATTTGTCCAACATGTCCTCTCCCACTTTGAGAGCGAAATCGCTGTTTTTCAGCGCTGAATTTTTGTTCCATTTCTACATTTGATTTAATTGGTACCGGAAAATTATAATATTTAAACAATCCTGGCTTATAACTCTCCCATAACCTTGTCCATTCTCCCAATATTCTCCAATAAGGGGTATGATTATTTGGAAGGAAACTTTTTCTGTCTTTAAGTTGAAATTTGGGATTTAATTCTTGACATCGGATCCATATCACATTGAAAACTGAATCTAATTCATCAATTTTCATAGATTGTCGGCATTTATCCTTCCACAACAATTTATGGGCAGTTTTGAACATTTTAAATCCCTCCATGGCATAGTCATAAATTGGTTTAACATTGGCAAGTTCAGTTCCAATTTTATGAACTGCCGTTTTTAAGATTTTTGCAAATCGATCTTCAATAGGAATCTTTTCTACTGAATTTTTAAATCCTTTATAATATTCGGATAATTTTTCAAATCCAACTAGCCCTTTTAACTGATTAAACTTATCATCTTTATTTTTTAATGTTGATTTAATTTCCTTGGCCAACGGGGAACATAATTTTTTTAATGAGACCTTTTCATCCTTAATCGGGTCATAAATTTTTACATCTACATCTACAGTGTTAATATACATAGATTTAACCGTTTTTTGGAGATTCTTATGAATATTATTGGCATATTTCTCTAAATGATTCCAGAGATTTGTAGAAAAATGATATGTGCAATATTGATGAGGAATATCAGGATAAAAGGTTTTCATACATTTTCGAATCGAACTTTGCTTATCCGAAATAAATCCAATAATTGGTTTGTTATATTGTTGTTTTAATTCTTCAATACAATCAAAAATTATATGATAATTCACAGAATCCATATACCTTGTCATTAAAACTCGACCAGAGATTAAATCTGTAAAGTTTCATAATGCAGGTCTTTCACCATCGGGTTCTTGACCATCAAGAGCAATGAGTAAGAATTTTTGTTTTTGGATAATTTCAACCGTGTTTTGATCTATTTGGAATGATGTCAGAACCAAGATATCACCACACATGCGAGATACTGTCCGTTCTGAAATCGGGAGTTCATATTCTGTTTCCAAAATCTCCAAAATTTGTCTCGGATTCAATTTAGCCGATTTTTTGATATGATATTCTCCAATCTTCTCAAGAACATCTTTTCCATAATATCTTTGAGAATAATCGAATCGGGGGCTTGGATTGAATGGAACTTCGTATAAATTGCATTCCGAATTTGTACAAATCATCAGATTTGTACCTTACGCATAGAGGACCTTTCAATGTATAAATTATTTTTTCAGAAGTATTATATTTTCGCTCAACTCGAGAGTCACATACTGGACAGAGTCCTTCAAGTTCTTCAGGATATGTACAAGTGATTTTAATTGGTATTAATGGATATCGTGAAGTTTTATTCATAATTAATAAAGGAAAGGACTAGTTTTG
>CAYPTZ010001017.1:0-1752 GCA_964413395.1 uncultured archaeon
ATCCTTTAAATAATTTTAACATGTGGTTCTGTCAATTTTCAGCTGAAGAATTAGGAACTATGGGTTCAAGGGTTTTTGTAAACAACCATGAAAACCAATTTATAAAAGGTAAAATATTTCAAATCAACTTAGATATGGTTTCTTCAGCGAAACATTCTATTAATAAGAATAGAGTTGAGTATTTAAAATCTTTTGGCATTTTACCACGCAAAAAAATAGCTCCGGTTCTTAGTGAATATTTAGATGAAGCCGCAAAAAAAGAAAACATTCAAATTCACGGTTTTCACTTGACAACAGGTGCACATCTAGATTCTGTTCCATTTCATCTTAGGGGATATTCAGCTGTCGATATTAGCACTCGAGCAGCAGCATTATGGACACATAATGAAAATGATACTCCAGACAAGGTTGATCCTCAAGTTTTACTTGAGGCAGCTAATATTGTAAAAAGAACAATAACTATGCTTGATAATGATTATAAAAAAATAATTATGAAAATTGGAAATTAAAGTAAAATGAGCTATACCATTGCAGAAAAGATTTTATTAAATCATTCTGAACAGGAAAAAATCTCTCCAAGTGAATTTATTGACTGTAATATTGATTTGATCATGGTTCACGAACAATTGGGTGGAAGAATTCATGAAGAATATAAAAAACTCGGAATTGATTATGTTTGGGATCCTAATAAGATATTCTTTATTTTAGATCATTGGGTTCCGGCTCCCACTATTAATGCAGCTCAAATGCACCAAGTTTGTCGAGCTTTTGCAAAAAAATATAAATTTATTCATGACATGGGAATGGATAAAGGTATTTGTCATCAAGTCCTACCCGAAATGGGTTTTGCAAGACCAGGCATGCTAATTGTTGGATCAGATAGTCATACGACAACTTATGGGGCATTTAATTGCTTATCTACTGGTATTGGAGCTACTGATGTTTCTGTTGTTTTTGCAACAGGTAAATTGTGGCTAAAAGTACCTGAATCATATAAAATCAGTATATCAGGAGAATTAAATAAAGGAGTAATGTCAAAAGATTTCATTTTAACACTTATAGGAGATCTCTCTACTAAAGGGGCGATATATAAATCCTTAGAATTTCATGGAAGTGGCGCAGAATCTTTATCAATTGACGGTCGAATGACTATTTCCAATATGGTTGTTGAAGCAGGAGCAAAATTTGGAGTTTTTTTGCCAGATAAAAAAATGAAAGAATGGTTAATGGGAAGAACTAAGGAGAGTTATAAATTCGTGATACCTGATAACAACGCTATTTACGAAAAAACTATCGAATACGATTTATCTGAAATTACTCCTGTGGTTGCAAAACCATCTAGTCCAGGAAATACCGCTAAAATAGAAGAAGTTGAAGGTATAGAAATAGATCAAGCTTTTCTTGGGAGTTGTACAAATGGTAGAATGGAAGATCTGCGAATTGCAGCTAAAATATTAGACGGAAAAAAAGTTCATCCTTATACCAGATTGATCATAACTCCTGCATCAAAAGAAATCTATAAAGAAGCTTTAAAAGAAGGATTAATTGAAATATTTATCAAAGTTGGTGGAGTTGTTACAAATCCTACTTGCGGTGCTTGTATCGGTGGACATTTAGGTGTTTTAGGTGACGAAGAAGTGTGTCTTAGCAGTACAAATCGTAATTTTACTGGCCGAATGGGTTCTCCTACCTCTCAAGTGTATTTAGCTTCGCCTGCAACTGTGGCGATTTCTGCAATAAATTGAAAATTAT
>CAYPTZ010001018.1:0-1749 GCA_964413395.1 uncultured archaeon
CCAGATACTCTAAAAGCTCTTGGTCAAGATCCTGAATACTTACTCAATATTCAAACACCCTTTGAGAGATTTCATTACGATGAAGTTATTGATTTATTACAAAAAAAAAATATGAAAATTGAATGGGGAGAAGATTTTGGTACAGGACATGAGAAAGCACTCACAGAGGGATTACATGCCCCTATTCATGTCACTCACTTTCCACGGGCAATTAAGGCCTTTTATATGAAAACACTTGATGGAAAATATGCAGAATGTAATGATCTCCAAGCACCTGATGGATATGGTGAAATAATTGGGGCAAGTCAGCGAGAAGAAAATATTGACACTATAATTGAAAGCCTTAAAAGGGATGGATCTAATATTGAGGATTACGAATGGTATTTAGACTTAAGAAGATATGGTAGTGTTCCTCATTCCGGATTTGGACTAGGCATTGAGCGAATTATGCGATGGATATGTAAATTAGATCATATTCGCGATACTATTGCCTATCCTCGTGTAATGAATAGAAATAAACCTTAGTAATCGCACCTTTTTTAAGAAATTTCTGATTTTTACTAATTTTCCAAATTTCTGGTTTTTTTTTAAATATCCTCTAATTGGTAAAAATTCGTTTTGTTTTGAAAATTAATATGGTTTAAATAAAATGAATTATTTTTATATGTATTCAACTTGAAAGTTGTATATATTCTTTTACATAAAAAGTGATTAAATTATGGATATTAAACAAAGTGAAAATTTATTATTAGATACTACAAATAATGAGCGAAACATTCCTGATTTACTCATGAAAAACTTACCAATAAAAGTTGCAATAACTGGAATTATGGGTTCATTAATTTGTGTATTAACTGCTTTTCTAGCCATTCCTATTCCTGCCACAGAAGGATATTTTAATTTTGGAGAATTATTAGTTTTCACAACAGCAATTTTATTTGGCCCAATTATAGGAGGATTAGCTGGAGGTATTGGGTCCTCATTAGCAGATTTACTTTCAGGAGCATATTCTTTCTACTGGCCCTATACTTTAGTTGCAAAGGGACTGGAAGGACTTGTTGTCGGCTTAATCTTCAAGAAATTTAAAGAGAGAGATGACAAAGAAACCCAATTTAAACAATTTTTGATAATATCTGGTTTAGTAGCTGGGATTTTAATAGCAGTAATTGGAGAATCGATAGCCTGGATTATAATCGGAGTTATTATATCTACAAGTATAATTTTAATTACAATAGGATTTCATCAAACAATCAGAAACAAGATTTTCGCAATAATTATTGGGGGCTCAATTATGGTTTCTGTTTATTTAATTTCAGAATTCTATATATTAGATTACGGGACCTCTGCTTTTTTTGAATTACCAGCAAATATTAGTCAAGTAATTATTGGTATGATAATCGCAATCCCACTAACTGAACGAATAGAAAAAATGGATATACTTCAATCTTTATAGTTAGCTCATCACTTTTTTTTTCTTCCTTAACTAAAATTTTAATATTATTTCGAAAAATTTATTGAGAATTTTTGTTGTTTATTTAACTGAACTACTATTTGTAGGTTTTATTATGAGAAAATTTGTTATTGGTGGAAATTGGAAAATGCAAATCCTTAAGGTGGAGGAAGCAGTTTCAATTGCAAAATCTATTGCAGAATCTATTAAAGATATTCCTGAAGATAAAGTGGATGTATTTATCGCCCCTTCATATAATGCGCTCTATTCCGTAGGACAAGCAATTAAAGGAACAAGGT
>CAYPTZ010001019.1:0-1308 GCA_964413395.1 uncultured archaeon
ATAATTAAGACC
This sequence comes from uncultured archaeon, assembly GCA_964413395.1. Lineage (GTDB taxonomy): Archaea > Asgardarchaeota > Lokiarchaeia > Sigyniarchaeales > Promethearchaeaceae > Lokiarchaeum. The sequence goes on from CAYPTZ010001019.1 coordinate 13, forward strand.
ACAAGAAGAGCAAATATGAGTTTTTAAATGAGATTTCATTTTTTTTCACCTTAATTATACACTTTACAATTATTATTCTCTAATTGAGTAATCCAATTTTTAATTGAATCTGATAATTGTAGAGATATATTACCCCCAAATGCAATTGACGTTAGATTTTGTAAATTAATAAAATTAATAGGAATTTGTGTTATTAGATTATCTGCTATTGAAAGAAAAATAAGATTTTTTAAATTTCCGATTGACTCTGGAATATTACTTAATTTATTGGTTCTTAGATATAAAATATTCAGGTTTAATAATTTTCCAATTGATTCTGGAATATGTTTCAATTCATTTTGCCCTAAGTTTAACTCTTTTAATTTCACTAGATCTCCTATTTCTTTTGAAATATCATTTAATTTATTATTACTTATATCTAAACTTTGAAGCTGTTCAAAGGTTGAAATATTATGAGGTATTCGAGTTATATTATTATATGAAATGATTAATTGTTCAAGATTTTTAAGAGTATATAATATATGAGGTATGGAAGAGAATTTATTCTTCCATAAAAATAACTTTTTTAAAGATATTAGATTTGAAAAGGATTGAGGGAGCGCAGATAATAAATTATCATAGAATTCACAATGTATCAATTTATTTAAATCTCCAATATGTGGTGGAATTTCAGATATTTGATTTGAATTAAAGTTTAAATACTCTAATTCATAAAGGGAGCCAATTTCATAAGGAATTATATCGATTTTATTATTTGCTAATGAAAGATGTGTCAGGTTTATTAATTCTTTTATTTCTTTAGGTAGCGATTTAATTTCTCCAGAAGTTAAATATAATTCTTTTAATTCAGAAATATAACACAATAATTTAGGAAATTTGTCTAGATTTGCATGTAAAATTTGTAATTTTTGAAATCTGGCAAAAGAATGGGGAATTGAAATTATCATTGAAGAATTTGTGCCCAAGGATTTTTTAGTTAAATTCAATCGACAAATATGATTATTTGTAATGTAAACACCAAAAGAATTATCAGAAATATTTGATAACAATGGTAAATCTTCCTTAAAAAGAGAAATTATATCCTTAAGTGCTTTCCATTCTGATTTTACAATATTTACGGATTTCCATGTTTTTAATTCATTTTGAGTATTAATTGTATTTTCAAGATTTTCAACAATTTCTTTCAATGTTGGAATGGTGGGATATAAAGCGATATCTATTGATTTTTTAGATATCCTTTGATAGATTATGTTATTGTTATATAGATCTGGGGAAATTATACCACTATTTAAAATA
>CAYPTZ010001019.1:1318-1748 GCA_964413395.1 uncultured archaeon
AGGATAATCAGAAACATATATAAATAAAATTTAATATATAATAAAATAAAACAACTTTTTTTTGAATGATTGACCGTTTTTTCAATTTCTGTTACCTCAAAGTTGCAGTTTTTTGATTCAAAATAATCTTTACATAAGAAGATTAAAAAATTATCAGATGATAAAATCGCACTTTGAAGAAATTCTTCCAACCTTCCTGATGCATTTTCCCACATATCTTTATCATACCACACTATATATCCTCTAAATTTTAAATATTCTACTATTTTTTCTGTAAATTGTTCATCAGGACCTGTCCAGCAATGTGAAATAAAAAAATCTGGAGAATCAAGAGAAGTTGATGAGAGACTATTAGCTTTATGAAATAAATTTAAAAACGATTTATAATTAAGATATTCTTCTTTAAGCTCTTGTAATCTTGGTATTTCAT
>CAYPTZ010001020.1:0-1748 GCA_964413395.1 uncultured archaeon
AATATTTTTTAGCTTTATCAATATATATTATATGAAATATGAGATAATAAAGGAAAAAAGCTTAAATTTTACTACTTTTCCAATTAATCAAAATAATTCAACAAATTCAAGTGGAAAAATCAAAATTTTAAATGTTTCTATTTCTCAATCTTACTCTAGTGGAAATGTTATTGAATTTGATGAATTAAACACCGATTTTAGCGTCCCTGCCCCTAATAAAACTGGATTTACATCTTCATTCTTTAATATTTCTATTGAGGATTTATCTGCTGAAAATGTTAGTTTAAGTATCGAAGAAGATACTTATGCAACCTATAATGTTAATCCATCTATCTTGAGTTATGCTTCTTTTAAAATTCCCATGAATGTTTATTTATTAAATGCTAGTTTCTTTACTGCAAGATTTGGTACTGTTATTGGTACTATGTCTATATATCTTGTAAATTCAAGTGAAAACGCGGGTTCAATTATACCAGATGAAACTTCCCCAAATTTAATTGGAAGCATTACTGTGGATAGTTTAGGAGGTTCATGGGAAGTTGACACCTTTAAAGATTTATATCTTGATAATGCAAACACATACAATAATACTTGGTTTATCGGATTGCTTGATGATGCTGGATTAAACAAGAATTCGGGATGGCAATATCGAAATGATACTGGACCAGGAGAAGAAGATAATTCCTTAGCATATGAAGGTACGACTTTACTTGATCCAGGAGAAGGTTATGTTGACTTTCTTACTCGTATCGGATTAGGAATTAACACAACCGATATCAATGCGGCAGATATTAATCTTAGAATCAATGCTACTGCAATTTCTAATGATCCAGCAATTACAGGAGCGGGTTGGTGGTTACCTTCTGAATCTTATTCTGATACGGATAATGACTTGAATTTAACGATTGAAGCTGATTGGTATAATTTTAAAGTTAATGTGACAAATATTCAAGTCAATTACACAGAGCAATATTCCGTTGATACAGTTTATACAGTTGAAAGTGGAAGTGATGTTTATTATTCCAGTAATGTTACTATTAATTCATTTGACCATCGTTTAGATGACAATACTGTAAATTTTACAGTTCCTGTAAGTTGGACTGGAGATACGCTCTATAATGGCAATAATGATTTATCTTCATATATCATTACTCCTATATATATAAATGATACCTCCAAAATATTTACTGTATATTCTAAAGCGCATGCAGTTGATGGTGATTGGATATTGAATTGTACCTCTACTAATTTGCTATTTAGTATTACTACCGAGATTAATTCTATAAATATTGATAATGCTTATTCCAATGATACGATTAAATTAAAAGTAGGATTTTCATCCCCAATACAAGGTAACATTTATATTGATATTTATAATCAAAACAGTACAGATAATATTTGCAACAGTTCTCAGATATTTGTCGATTCGCCAGAGACAAATATTGATATTGGCTATTGGAATTTATCTGAAAATATGATTTTCCAAGGCAATTATATTATTCAAGTGACTTGGAAAAATATGACTAATTTTGCTATAATTGAAAAAGAAATTTTGATAAATGTGGCAACAAAAATTTCAATGGCATCTGATAGACAAGATGTAATTAAAGATAGTAAAAATATTTTCAATATTTCAATCTCTTTTTCCTGTGAAGATGGAACACCGATTAAAAATGCAAGTATACAAACTAATTATTCAAATCAAAAAATAATTCACAAGGGGAATATTTATAATATTACTATTAATC
>CAYPTZ010001021.1:0-1747 GCA_964413395.1 uncultured archaeon
CGATATTTTGGCTCAAAATAACATATTAGACACAAATATTGTTATAGAGAATCAACTTGAGGTGTCAAACCATGATCATCTGGGAAAAATTCTAACATATGCTGCAAATCTGGAAGCCGAAGTCTTAATCTGGATTGTAAAAAAAATTCGAGAAGAACATAAAAAAGCAGTTCAAATGATAAATAGCCACAGTGACAAAACAATAAATATTTTTGTTCTTGAACTAAGTGTCATCAAGATTGGTGATTCATTACCTGCTCCACAATTTAATGTGGTTATTCAACCTGAAAATTGGCTTCAAACTGTAAATAACTCAAACCTTTCAACATCACATCAGAAAAAACTAGAATTTTGGAAAGGATTTGAGAATTACCTTAATGACCAAAAGGAATCAATTTTAATTAAAGGAAAAATGCATCGTCATTATATTGATGTTGATGGAAGGGCCAATTTCCGGTTAATTTGTTTGTATAATCAAAAAAGGAAATATATTAGCGTAGAAATTTATATCCCAAATGATAAGATTTTATATGATTTGATTTTTAAAAAAAGAGACGAAATTGATAAAATAATAGAAACGCCCTTAGATTGGCAAAGATTAAATGAAAAAAAGGCAGCTAGAATTAAAATCACTCACCCCCTAGAACCATTAACCGAATTGGTAAGGATTCAGAATTATGAATGGTATTTGACTTATATCAGAAAGTTTCAAAAAGCATTCATAGAATGGCTATAAATTCTATTAATTTTAAGTAAAATTAAACCAGCTTTCACATATTAGAAAAAATTTCAGAGATGTATTCAATAGAAGATGTAAGAAAAGGATTGTTGGAATTTAAAGAACATTCTCAAGAAAAATCAAATCGTTGGTCATCGCGATTAAATGGCAAAAAAACATTACTAAGATTATTTAATCATGGAAAATCCAAAAAAGGAGGAACTTAGGTAACTTTTGAACATCATGAAAAAATGTAATTATTTAAATCTGGAGAACAGATAATTAATTAACTAACTCATTTTACTTGACCTACTATGATTACTCAATTTAATTTTGATCTCTTTCCTGCAGCCAAAGATCTCAAACACTTTTCTACCCCCTATGGATATATTTTTCGCGGAATCTTCATGGAATGGCTTCGTCATTATAAAACAGAATTGGGACTTCAATTGCATCAGACCCAACCAAAAGGAAATATTTTATTTCTTCAAAAATATGCAATACAAGCACATAAGATTCACCCTCATCGTAATGATTCTCGAACATCTCCAAATATCCTTTCTCAAGGAATTCGATTTACTATTAATTCATTGGATTTGGAAATTTCCCAGACTTTGCTGGATTTTATTCTCAAACAAGAACAAAAAACAGTACAATTGGGGCCTGATCTGGCGAAAATTAAGAAAATATTTATTCGCCAAATTGATTGGTCACAATTACTGAATGATATTACACCCATTAAAGCAATAACACTCAAATTTATCACTCCGACTAGTTTTAATATTATGGGAAAAAAATATGAAATGCGATTTCCATTACCTACCTATCTTTTTGGCAATCTTATGAAACAATGGAATCAAATTCACATTGGTACTTCTTTAGAAATTCCCCGGGATTTTTATTCGTGGGTCGAAGAACATGTATTTATTGCAAATTACCACTTAGAAACAAGTTCTTGGAAAACTAATAAACCGGTACCTTTCATTGGGGCAATTGGATGGATTACTCTTCGCTTTAAAGTCTCGCATA
>CAYPTZ010001022.1:0-1115 GCA_964413395.1 uncultured archaeon
GGTTAGCCCTAACATAAATCGCTGATCGAATGGCTATTTTATTGAGGATCGTTTTGGCAGCACTAAGGGAAATTGAATTAGCCCAAATTCCATGTACTTTACTATTAGGATCGATTTCTAACAATTGATTTCCGCCACTGATTGGATTCTGAACTAAACCTAATACACTCTCATATTCATCAATATTACGGAATTTAATCTTTCGAGTTTTAAGATCTGGGGTTTGGAGGGTAGTTTTTATTCCATCGCTTTGATATTGGAAATCATCATCAAAATCACCATATTCCTCACTTTCTAATTGTTCGTCATAGATTTGATACACCAAAGAAACTAAATTTTGATTTGGAACAATATTATGCCAGATAGGAAGATCCCATGGAGTAAATATACCATTACGTTCACGCCCTTCTGCATAGGGTTGATAATGTAAATTATTATCGCAATTAGCTTCCATCCATGCATTGAGGTATTCTTCTCCCGACATGTGAAATTGCCCAGAAAGAAGTTCAATGAAATTAAAGATGTGTTGATTAAATAAATCCATGGCAACGACGTGTTGAAAATAGAGTCGAGCATAATCACACCCAGCCCCAAATGAATTAGTCATTTGAGTTGCAGAGGAAAATAATATTGCTTTATTGCCATTTCCTGCCACAAAACGTGATAATCCATCTAAATAGGTTTGAACAGAATTATAATCACCAAAAATCTTATCTTCTGTAATTCGCTCAAGCTTGGGGTCAAAAATGGTCAATAGCCTTTCAAAAAGGCCATTAAACTGTTTATTATAATCGGAAATTTTTAAGATTTTTTTATTCATAAAATATTTAATTTCACCCTTTACAGACCGTTTATAGATCCATTTTTGCCACAGGGGGGAATTTTCGGGGAAGATATTTACTAGGTGATCTTTAATAAGATTATGTGTAAGGGCATCAGCAATTTCCCGAGATTTATATTTGGGAGTATATTCGTCATTTTTGGCAGGATCAACAAAATTGAAGTATTGTTCATTAACCATGCTTCTAATCTGATTGATTAATTCTACGGTTTGACCCGTATTACCTTTCTCAGAGACAATGTCAACAAATAATTCTTCGAGATTAAGAAATCCG
>CAYPTZ010001022.1:1125-1746 GCA_964413395.1 uncultured archaeon
AATTAACCCAAGGTCAGGATATTCAGCAGTATCAGAATAAACCAAGTTGTATTGAATATTTACATCACCTTCTACAGGGAGATTTGAAGTAACAGTCGAAAAACTTGGTAAAGCTTTCGAAAATTCATAGACATACGGCAAAATATACTCTAAAATCGCAGCAGTTGTCATTGGTCGTTTTGGGTTGTTTAATCGATGGCCCGTTTGAATAATGGTAGATAATTCTTTGAAAGTGTAACTTTTTTTTGTATTTATGTGAAAAGCTAAATTTCCTAATATCCTACTAAACATTCGATTCAATTTCAAACTTGATAAATATTTAATTCTAATTGCTTCTTTAGAACCTCTAAGAATGATTTGGCTTTTAAATCGGAAATCCTGAATTAAATTACCTTTAGAATCTTCAATTGCGAAGAAATCACAGAGTTCATCTAGCGATTTAGCATCATTTTCAAATATAACTTTACGGTCAGACAATTGGTCATTTTCATCAAATCCTAAGTTATCTTTAGGGTCAATAATTCTAATCAAATCACCTTGAAGGATCATTCGGATAATAGAATTAATCGGTGTATAACTGACAGTATCAACATTGTTATCGGGAAGAAATTCAAGATTACC
>CAYPTZ010001023.1:0-1745 GCA_964413395.1 uncultured archaeon
TAAAACTTACTGTAAGCGATACCGGGCATGGCATAAAAAAGATGGAAGTTCATCAGTTTGAAAAAATTTGTCCTGGAGATCAAGAATTCAAAGGACCAGTAATGAATTCTGGAAAAAAAAATAAAATTGCGTTAAATGAAGAACAACGAAAAGAATTACTAAAAATCTCCTATGATAAAAATTTTATCCATGGATTGATAATAGAATTGGGACTTAATACCGGTTTGAGAGTAAATGAATTAGCAAATCTAATTGTGAATAACTTCAATAGTTATGATCATTCTATTATAGTGCAAGATAGAGATGGAACTAAATATTCTCAGAGTTTTAGATGTAAGACACCTAAATCAAACCGAATTTTACCTATTACTAATAAATTAAGTGATAAATTAAAAGCCCATATTGGTAATAGAAAAACAGGTTATATTTTTGAATCTCAAAGAAAAAATTCCAATTTTAGAAATTTTGCCAAGCGTTCCCTAATTAACATGATTAATGAATATTCTAATAAATGCAAAACCATCCCATATCTTATGCAAAATTATAAAGGTATTTCAAAAAAGAATATTGGATTTCATTGCTTAAGGGCGACTTATTGCTCCTATTTAATTTCAAAAAATATGAATGTATTAGAAATTCGAGAACTAATGGGACATGAATATGTTGACACGACCTACAAATACATCAAACAGATTTCTTTTGTAGATTTTGCAGGAGTAAGAAAAACATTGAAGGGAATGAATAAATGAACATTGAAAAAAGGAATGAAGGAATTAGTTTGCAGTTTTTTTAAACTAACAATTTTTAAGTTTATAACACAAAAATGCCATTATGGAAATAAAATTTGATGTAATTGAAAGTAGTAGTAGGAAAGCGTTTGTGGAAAAAGTTGAAAGTGCTTTAAATACTGGTTGGGAATTAGTAAAAATTACGACACCAGTAAAAGATAGTGGTATTCATTATATTGCTTTTTTAAAAGGAGCCTAAGTAAAATAGATGAGTTGATTAATTAGATGTAATTTATTTTTTTTTTTTCTCTTTCCATATTTTTATTTTTGCACTTAGAAAAGACTTGAAAGTAAACTCATCATAGGAATATCTTTTTTCTCTTATGCTATGAATTATTTTTATTTTTGAATAGATTTTCTTATCAGTATTAGTTTTTGCGATTATTCTAAATGCAAATGGAATTGGTAAATCTTTATTTTTAACATAATTATATAATTTATCCATATCAATTTGTGAATTACTTGGAATATTTGACTTTACTCTAAAATAATCAGAATCCCGATTTTCATAAGGGTATATTTTATAATAATTATTTTTATTGTTAACAATAATTGCCATTTCTTTAATATTTATATATTTATTCAATCCATTTTTAATTACGAAATCATTAGGACTATCTGAGTTAAATTCTATCTCTATTTTTGGTGCTTTTTTAATATCGGTCAACCATTTTGATAAAGACATTATAAAACTTAATAGAGAAATAATCCATAAAAACCAATTATGCCACTCCATAATACTATTTTTTTATGTATTCTTATTAATTTAGTGTTTCTTCTTATATTTTTGTGGATTCACAATTCAAAGACATAATTTCTTTTTGTGGGAAAATCCTATTCAAAAGATTTTCTATATTGAACAATAAAAGTTGTATGACACTTTGTGAGACATTTTTTGAAAAGGTCCGACATTTTAACAAAGAATGTCCGACATGGATGTGCACGATCGAAGGACAT
>CAYPTZ010001024.1:0-1741 GCA_964413395.1 uncultured archaeon
CGTATTGGAAGGATCCCACAAAATAAAATTGCTAAGAATATTATTCCAAGGATCATAATTATTGAAATAATTTTTTGCAGAATTTCAATGTTCCTTATTAATTGGAAGTTTGATTGGGTTACAGAGTAAGGTGTTTTTTTTTTTAAATTCCAATTCCATTGTAGAATCAATATAAACTGAATTACTTCAAATATAGAAATAAATAAAAGAATTAAGTATGAAATTATCTTCAAAATTAAAAAAATTATAGTAACCTGTTGAGCTGATCCAAATACTATATCAACCAATCCCGATAAAACCATAAAAACTTCAAAAAATAATCCTATAAATTGAATTAGATATTCATGCTTTAATGTCCCTTTGTATGAATTATAGAGATTATTATATTGATTACTAATAAAGTCTTCACTTCTAGATGTTTCCTCAATATCTTTTTCATCTATATTAACAGAATTTTCAGAATATAAACTCTTTTTTTCCAAAATATCATTTTCTTTAGGGGTCATTTTTTTCATCCTTAAAATCTAATTCTGTGGTAATGTTAATAAACCAGTTAAATCGTTTAATTCCTAGCTTAGTTATTTTAACTCGATTGCGAAATCTAGATTCTCCATATGATTCTTTTTCAATGTGAATATAGCCTCCTTTTTCTAATCGAGTAAGATATTTCTTTCCTATGGAAGTTCGTAATGATAATTTCTTATAAATTTGTGATTTAATAACACCTAACTCTTTTTTTTTAAGTAATTCTTCTAAAATTTGAAACATTATTTCTATAGAAGCTCTATATTTCCTATTTGAAGGCATTATTTAATAATTATTAAAAATAAAAAAATTTAAAGTTTTTTAATCTGTTTTTATTCATTTCGAAGAGCATGAATAAGATTCATTTTTGCGGCCCGTTTTGCCGGATATAATCCAAATATGGTTGAAATAATTGTTCCAAACCATAGAGCGCCCAATATTAGTGAAAAAGATAAGACCGGAGTAACTCCATATGAAAATAATGCCGTTGGGCCAGCATCTCCCATCAATGTACCTAATAACACCCCCAGACCAAATGCCAACCCATAACCGACAATAATACCCACAATACTTCCAATTGCACCGACAATAGCACTTTCAAAAAGAAATATTTTCATTATATCTTTATCTTCAGTTCCTAAAGCCTTGAAAATACCTATTTCGCGGGTACGTTCAGTAACGGTAATATACATAATGTTCATTATTCCAATACCTGCAACTATTAACGATATACATGCGATTGCAGTCAAAAAAAGAAAGAGAGTATCTAACAGTGATAACATTAAATCAATTTGAGCTTCCATTGATAACACACTAATAGAATCAATTCCATAATATTCTTGCAAGTCATTATCAACAGAAGCTAATGTTTCATCTGATAGAATTTCGAGTAACAAAACAATTGAATCTGCTTCTTTTTCATTATTTGGATCAAATAGTTTCAAAGCATAATCTAATGGTAAATAAATTGCATTATCACTAAGACCTCCTACTGATAACCCTCCAATGGGTTCTAGTACTGCACCAATACCCGTTCTATATGAATATTCGGTTAATTGAGATCCATTCTTAATAGTCCAAGATATTGATAAAGAATTTCCTATATCCATAAAGATTTCTTCATTGGATTTGTAAATATTTTGCCCTATTACCCACTCATTAGTATTAGAAGTTATTATTCCATTTTCAGCGACAAAAAAAGAAGGAAATATTATAT
>CAYPTZ010001025.1:0-1740 GCA_964413395.1 uncultured archaeon
GCCAGTTCCAGATCCCGAAGGGCGGCAAAGGACCCGCCTGGGCCCACCCCGTGGTCTGCGGCGGCCGCCTGTACCTGCGACACGGCAACTTCCTCTACTGCTACGACATCCGCGGCAAATCATAGGGCGGCGGCCGCAGCAACAAAGGGTCGTGGTCTGTCCGCCCCGGCGGGACTCGGACAGTTCTCTGCGCCCGAGATTTCCCTTTCTTTCGATTTGACATTTCAGGGAACCGTGCTATACTTGGCAAGTCTGGGGGAGGGTTTATCATGTCTGAACCAAGCGGCTCTCGGTGTATTTGCGGGCGTGCACTCAGCGCGATGGTTTTGCCCATATGGGCGCTCGGCGCGCTGTTGGTGCTCGGCGGCGCAGCGCACGCGGACTCGGACTACTGGTGGCAGTTGCCCGAACTGACCACGGACGGGGGCGAGGGCCGGTTCCGCGGCAGCCCCAGGTGGATCGCCGACGACTTCGAGTGGACGGACGGCGTCCCGATCGAGGAGATTCGAATCTGGGCACTGGGATGGCTCGATGGCGACCCGGCACCGACTTTCCGTGTCGGCATCTTTTCCGACAACCCGAGCGGCCCAATCGGCCCCACGCCGGGCGACGAACTCTGGAGCGCCGTATGGGCCCCGGGCGAATACACGCAGACGCATATCGCGCCGTGCCCGTCGCGAAACTACTTGCCTCCGCATCCCCCGGGAACCATGGTAGGAGCGAAGCGGGACGCGCAGATCTACGACTACCGATTGCCTTTGGCCGCGCCGTTTCTGCCGCACGACCCGGGCGCCGGAACCCAAAGATACTGGCTTGGATTGCTCGCGGAGGAAGCCTATTTACCACGCTGGCGCACGGCCGAGGCGCAGACGGCCGAGCCGGCCAGGTTGGGCTGCCGCTTCGACCAGCCCGACTACCCCGCGGAGGGTATCGAACTTGAGGTATACCACTCGCCCGGACAGTCTTACAGAATCCCAATGGGCGACCATCCCTGGGTCAAGCGTACGCAGATCGGCCCCGAGGAATGGCTGTTCGAGTGCGACGAATACCCTTCGCAGGATTTAGACTACGACGACGTGCGACTGACGCTCTTCGGCCCGCTCGACCACATTACCGGCCTTCGTGTGGAACAGCCTGGGTCCTACAGCCTTCGCTCGGAACTGCTGTGTTTGGGGGCACCGATGTTGTACGACGTCAACGACCACGTGGGAGAGGTCCTGACGTTCGGGCCGGGTTGGTGCGCCTGGACCCCTTTCTATGACGAACCCGTGGACTTCGCCTTCGCGGTCATCCCCGAACCCGCAACCTTGGCACTGCTGGCAGCGGGCCTGCTTGTAGCCGCAGCGCGGCAGCGCCGAGTCCGTCGGTTCAGCCGCCGCCCATAACCGCTGTCCTGACAGAGCGTCGCCTCTCACTTCCAGCCAGATGCCACCTTGCCTGAACGCACGCCCGTGGTACAGTATCCCAAACGGCTCACGACCGTCATGGGCCCAGACTCAGCAAGCCGGGTGCCATGCTTTCGCTCGCGAAAGCATGCGCAACAGGGCGCGTAAGGGCACGCTGTCGCGAGCGAAAGCGTGGCCCCCTCCATTCTGCGCGAGAAGGAGACGGGGGGCGGCGGTGGTATGGCGGCTGCAAGACCGATTCGTGAAGCGTTGGGGGCTAACGACATGTTCCGCGCCAACTTCGCCGTCTGCAACGAGATGTTCGGAGACTGGCCCTTCGACCGGGCCTTTGCCC
>CAYPTZ010001026.1:0-1739 GCA_964413395.1 uncultured archaeon
TTCATTATAATTGTGTGAATTTACATATCCTAAAGGACAACATTCCTATGGCTATACAAAAAGTGAAAGATGCCCTTGCATTAGATCCAACTAATCAGCGTTTTCAAGCAAAATTGCTCCAACTAGAACAAAAACAAAAATAAATTGCCTGTTTTTTCTTTTCTTTTGTAGATTTTCCTTTCATTCCATCATTCCTCCACCCCTTTTGGAATATAGTATTTAACTAACCCTCCCTCCTTTGTTTATTATCACTTTTTCAACATTTCTTTTTCTTCCATAAATTCAACATTTATCTACCAATTCCCTCCATTTTCACATAAATATCAACAAATCCAACCGATTTGGCAGAGGAAAAGGGCCCCTATTAAAGTTTATTCTCGACCCAGAACGAAAAATTTTTATTTCTTCATGTATTTCTTTTCATGTTCTTCTCTATTTGATCCTTCACAGGAAATTTCATTGTGATGTCAGCTAGAAAAAAACACAAAACCATTCTTGGGCTATTGACGCAGCCAGGTAAGCTTAACCGATTTGGTTAAGTTCTGGAAAGCGTGTCGGGCTTTTAACCCGCAAGCCAGGGGTTCGAATCCCTTATAGCCCGCCATTTTTAATTCTCTCAAGAAATATTTTTAGGTATCTTAAATGAGGTAACATTTTTATTCAATAGACCGAACGAGACTCATTTTTCTTCAATTTTCGTAAATAAAAGTTTTTGACTAAAGCAAAATTTTTTTCTTATTTTGAAAGGGAGGCGAACGATAAAATTCCAATTGTTCACGGTATGGTGAATCTTCGGGAAGAAATTGATCAAGATAGGTGCGCACATCAGAGGTTAGTTCATAATGGAACCTTCGAATTTGGGATGGAGTGATGGTGACTCCTGCAACGAGTTTCTGACACAATTGGATCATAGTGAGAGAATAATATTCATGAATGGCAATATAATTTCCTGCTTTGGCCCATTGAATAACTTCAGGATCAAGATATCTATAGAATCCATAAGGAAACGCATTGGAATAGAATGAATCGGAGGGAAAATGAGTCTGGTAGAAATCTAGGAGGGAGTAGAACAATTCCTCAGACAATCCTTGTAATGATGTAAGTGGGTTAAAATCAAGGTTTAAATATTGAAGATTCGGAAGCGATGGGGGAATATTGGTCAAATCCAACATTAAATTACTTCTAAGGTCTAAAATTTGGATAATTCGATAATATACATTATTAATCTCCAACAAAATATCTTCAAATACCTCATAATATTCTTTTGATTCAGACTAGTAGTTATGTTTATATATGATTAACAAAGAACTCCAATTAACGTAGTATAATTCTTAGAATGAAAAGTATTTTACACAGAAATCTCATTAAAATCGAATTAAATCACCTCTTCTCTTTCTCTTGTCATAAATACTGTAAAAATTCGGGAAAAAATACCCAAGTACTCGAGCGGAAATTTTTTTCCTCTCGAGAGCGTGATCTCGCAGGAGAATTTATATTATTACCTTTCCTTAGTCGAAATCTTAAAAATTTTGTAGAGGATTTGCCTATTTATCTGGTTAGTTCCAAGTATTAAATATTGCGCTCTAATCAAAAAATATATATCCCCACTTCTTAAATATGAATTAGATAAATTTAGTCAAATATCTTAAATTTTACATTATAATATTATCGAAATTTAGGATAAAGAATGAAAAGGATTCAAGAAAACCTCATTAGAAATTTAAAAAAGAATTTTTTGT
>CAYPTZ010001027.1:0-1736 GCA_964413395.1 uncultured archaeon
TGCTGACATTATTATTCATACATCCATACCAATTAGTTAATCCATGGTTTCCATTGTAGCTAATTATATTATGATGAACATTGGTTTGATTTGATTCCATTAAATTAATACCATTTCCATTATTATCATAAATCTTATTTTGGAATATATCACTGGTGTTTGAATCTCGGACAAATATTGTACCAACTCCAGTGGATTGGGTCGAGGTGATGTTATTATTGCTAATTTGACACAGGCTTGAACTCATAATAAAGATTGCTGATTCTTGACTGAATTCAAAGAATGAATTGTTGATTATAATTTGATTACTTTGCATAATCCATAATCCTTCTTGACAATTTTTTACATAATTTTTAGTAATGTTGATATTTGCTGTATCTGTTAAACTTATCCCATTTTCAATTGTATTAGAAACATTTACATTCTCAATGACAACGTTTGATACATTAGATAAAAATAACCCATTGTCAAATTGAGCCTGTCCTCTAATTATACAATTTCGAATAATAAGGTATTCATTGGTGTTTTTAATATAAATTCCTCGATTGGATGAACCATCAGAATCTATTTCAAGATTTTCAATTATATATGGTGTTGCAGGATCTCCAGTTCCCGTACTTATCACATCAGAAATCCAATCTGTGGGATTATTTCCATCAATTGAAAAAGGGAGATGAAGTGCCGCCACTAAAGGTATATCATTAGAACCAAAATTTTTTATTGAACTTTGATTGGTAAATGAATGCATCATCATAAAAGAAAACATTCCAATCAATACCAAAGTCAGAAATTTTGATTCTAATTTTTGAATTTTATTTTGCTTTTTCATTTTTTAAAATTCCTATTGTGATTTTTAGTATTAATTAGTATCTAAATTGTTTTAATATAAATAGGATTGGTCGGATTTTCGACATTTTTTACAATACTATAATGTCTTTTACCTTGAAAAAAAAATATATATTATTATAATTCAAAATTAATAAAAAAAAAAAATTAATTAATTGATGCTTCAATTGGTTTAGGTGGATTTCCTAATAAATTATTGATGAATCCTGTAAGATCATCAACCATTTTTTCAATTAATTCTACTGACATCTTAATTGTTTCTTTAAAGAATTTAATCATTACTTGAATTGTTATCTTAACAAAATAAATCGCAGATACTAAGAGTAGAATGGTCAATATCACTACAAAGATTTGATACCCTGAAGGTAAAGCTAGGAAATGATCCCAAATTGTTTGTCCTAACTCATGAACTATATGATTTTCCATTTGTTTTTTCACCTATTTTTATATTTTAAAAAAAATTAAACTCGAATTTCTGATTTCGCTCCACAATTTTCACAAAAACAGTTTCCATTTTTATGAATTGCTTCTTCCATTCCGTTAGTAAATTCTTTCCCACATTCTGAGCAATAATGATATTTTGGAATTTGAACGCTCTCTTGAACAGTTATTGACTGTTGAGTTTGTTTCTTTTCATATTCAGTCAATAGCTTAATAATTAAAATTGGAACAATTAATGAAAGGAGTATTGAATAGTAGGTTAAGTAAATTGATCCCTTAATTGCATAATAAGATAAATAAAGAGAACCTTTCACACTCCAGTATGCTACTGTTAATGCAAGAATTGTAATGAGAACTACTAATGCATAAACAATTACTTGATCTTTGACTGATAAAGCTGCAATATTTTCTTGGGCGTTTGATACCCAATCGACAACATGATTATATGA
>CAYPTZ010001028.1:0-1736 GCA_964413395.1 uncultured archaeon
TAATATCTCCAGAAAATTTAAAATTATTTGAAATGCTATTTTTATATGATCCATTTATGTATTTATTAATATTGATTTCTAATATTTCTAAATCTTCCTTAATAATTTTGATAGAATCCATATTTTCATCGTTTATTTTATAATATGAATTAAATAGAGGCATAATAATTGGAATAACAATTAATAAGGATAATAAACCAAATGCAGAGATGAGCATTTTTTCTAGAATTTCACTCATTTTTATAATTCTCCTAGGTTCTTATCAATTTTTTTTAATTTAGAATATATTTCATTAATTGGATTATAAATAAACTGTTTTGATGGTGAATTTATGCTAAGTTTCTCAGATGTATTTTCATCTATTACATTAAGAATATTTTGGAACTTTTCCAGAGATAAATTTAAGAATTCATTGATTTTCTTAAACAATTTTGTATCTTGAAATAAGTAATCTGATTTCCAATCATCCGATTTAGGAAAATACTTATAAATTTGATGATATTCAATTTTTTCTTCGTTTTTATTGTAATAAATTTCATTTATAGATAATATTTTTCGATTCAATCCAATTTTTTTCATGAAAATAACAATTCCAAGATCATTTAGACAATTCTGATTAATTTTGAAATGAATTATCCATCTATTGATTAAACTATCTAAATTTGACGCATGAGTTGTCTGCATTCCGTTCAAACCAGCACTTAAACAATGGAATAACGCTTTTGTTTCAGATTTATTTAAAATCTCCCCTAAGATAATAATATCTCCTGATCTATGGAGTAATTTATAAATTTCTTGATTTTTTTGGGAATTTTCTTCTTGATATTGGGATTTAACATGATATTTTAATTGATGTCCATATTTACTTGGAATTTCTAATGATTCAATAGTTTCTTCAACATATATTTTTCTAAAATTTTTTGGTATAACTAAATCGATAGAATTAAGTAAGGTAGTTTTCCCGGAATTCACTTCTCCTGCAATAGTAATATTTATTTTAAACAAAACACAAAATATTAGAAAATTGACCATATCTTTATTCATTGTATTTAAAGAAATTAAATTAAAAAGAGTAAATGTCTTTTTATTTAATTTTCTTATATCAAAAGAGAAATCTTTCCAGTGTGAGGGATAGATATCAATTGAAAATCTACAATGGAAATATTCATTGTTAATTACATGAATAAGACTTGGATGATTAAAATCTAACCTTTTTTTACTCTCAAAACGTAAATGTGTTATTAAAGCTTCAACTTCGACATCAGATAGGTTTAAATTGGTATTACATCTTCCAAATTTTTGATGATTTATATAGAAATTATCTTTCTGTGAATCATAAAATATTTCTTCGACATATGGATCAACTAATAAAGGAAAGATCTTATCAATATTAAGATATTTAGTTGATATTAAAAGTGATAATTTTTTAATATTTCCTTTTAATTTGGGAAAATAATTGATTAATAAATTTGATATCTTAAAAGAAATCTTTTTAATTTCTACTTTTAATATTTCTCTCCATCTAAGTCCCTCAATTAAAGGAACTAATAAGCTTAAAAGAAACAGCATTAATATTTGCTGGGTATTAATAACAAAAAAAACTTCTTTGATTGCTTGCCAACCAACAGATTGAACAACCAAAATAAAAAGACTTGCTCCAAGCAAAAAAGAAAATATTAATAATAAGAATCTTTTTTTCATTGTTTATTTTGAAATTATTTTTACTCCTTCAACGC
>CAYPTZ010001029.1:0-1735 GCA_964413395.1 uncultured archaeon
TATCTCCATTTTGAGTGATAATGTGAGTAGGGCGTTCCTTTTTTGTATAATAATTAATATGAGCCAAATCATTTCTTAAAATTGGTTTAAAATTTTCAATAAGCTCTTCATATTTACCGCTACCTATTTTTCTAAAATGATCTACTAACTCTTTATCACTAACATCCGAAAAATCAATATTTAAGCCTTCAATTTTCAACATAGGGATAATAATTCGATGTTTTACTAGTTCATATCCTGTTAAATATAGCGTTCTTTCCTTAGTACCATATTGTTCAAGTATAGGAGGAATTTTCAGTTGAGTATATGATACAAATCTCTTAAAAGTTTCAAAAATTTGCCATATTTGTCTTTGATGGGCAAATCCTTGAGGAGAGGGTGAATCTTGAAATAAAAAAGTATAATTTTTTATATTGTTTTGGAGAATGGCCATATTTTTTACAAAAGGGAAAAATCGATGGGATCGAATTTGTGATAATACTATTTCATAATCCTTGGGAATAAAAGAATAATTATGACCATTTTTCGCCTGAAGATCCCATATCGCTATTAGAAATACTAGCACTATAGTATTTAAATGTCCACAAATTTGCTCCAATTCTTGGATACTGACAGTTTTTAAATTCTCCCGAGGATTAGAAAAGTATTGGAAAAGATTAATTTTTTTATCAAAATAATCAATAGCAAATTTATAATGAACTAAACGATGCCGTACCCAAGGTTTTAGACATAAACTTGTAAGTTCATACTTCAACTTTCCTTCATTTTTGAAGAATTCTTCAAGAAGGATATGATATTCGGTTTTTTTTGGATCTTTATCTAAACCTGGAGCAAATATTAGTTGATTTAAAATTTCATAATCCCTTACAATACTATCAACTAAAATTGGCCAAGTGATTGCTAGTTTCGTCCCTTTTTTTTGTATTGGGGGATTTGGAGAAAGTAGATCTTGGGAAAGAAGGTGTTGACTAGATAACCAATGAGCAGTAATTAAATCTCCAGGTTTCCGCAAATGATTAAATTGATCGAATTTAGTTTTATTTTTCAAGTCCTTAAGATAAGCTTCAACAATTGATCTTTTTCCAATATCAAATTTTTTTTTCCACGGAGCAAAGTGGGAATCTGAATTTTCCTCAAAATAGTTTTTAATTGTTGATCTCAGGGAATTAATTTTTGATTTCAAATCTAAAAAAACAAGGGGATCTTTTATTTTCTTATTTTGATTTTGAAATTGTGTTTTCGGATCTAAAGAGGTTAAAAATTTGAAATTTGCATGTAATTTAGGATTGTTTTTAAACTGAGTTTGCAAAAACTGATTAATAACATTATTATAATAATTAATGACCTTTGATCCCCAAGCATTTTTTTCCGTAGAAGACATTTTTTTACCCCTTTTGACATCATAGCTAGATGTGAGAATTAGCTGTTTTTCTTTTTTTTTTGAAAAATAACCATTATCCAAAATTTAAAAACTATTTATATCTATACTGCGTAATTAAAAATTTCATTTTTTTTTCAATTTCTTTATAAAAAGTTATTTTAGAACCAAAGAATACTTTTTTAAAATTTAATCTAATATAATAATCTCATTTAGAACATTTTTTTCCATCATATACAAAAGATTTTAAATTTAGATGAATAAAAATTATTATTTAATTAAGTCTAAATGACCATTTTTCTAATATTATAATTAGTTTTATTGGATTTGAATAGGAGGTGTCTAAGAGGGGGCGTA
>CAYPTZ010001030.1:0-1734 GCA_964413395.1 uncultured archaeon
AAAGATGATAATAAATGCGAATGCGAAATCATTCGCAATATTTATGAAAATCAAAGTAACTTTAAAATAGCTTTAGAGTATTTACAAAAATCATTAGAATATAGCTCATTATTCAATCCAAATATGTGTTCCGCATGGGCCTATGTTCATATTGCTTACGTTTATTCTGCTTTAGGAAATTTAAATGATGTTTTAGATTATGCAAATAAAGGTTTTAAAATTTCTCAACTGCTTGGAAATACTCACTGTCAAGATTATTACTTTAATGTCATGGGTCTCCATTATTTAGAATTAGGAAAACATTCCAAATCATTGGAATTTTTTAAAAATTGTTTAGAATATAGAAAAAAACGTAAACATTTCGTAGAAATTGGGGATTGTTATTACCAAATAGGTACTTTATATAGTAATTCAGGAGATTTAAATTTAGCTCTTGAAAATTATAAGAAAGCACTTTCTATAAAACAAATAAAGAAAAATTCCTTTCATTATGTTCAAATTCTCATGTTGTATGGGAAAATTCTTGGTGAAAAAGGTAAATATGAAGAAGCTATAAAAAGCTTAGAAAAATCATTAGAACTAAGTTATGAACATAATATGAAGTTGTATAGTTCCAAGATAATTTATTATTTGATATGTATTTCTCTTAATAAACAAAATTTTGATAAAGCTAAGCAATATCTTAGAGAGAGTGATAAAATAGTCAATAATAATCAAGATAATAAGAGAATAATGCAAATTCATAAAATTAATGAGGCCTTAATATTAAAGAACAGTAATAGATATCGAGATAAAATATATTCTCAGGAAATTTTTACAACAATTATAAATGATGAAATATTGCAAATTGAAGTTACAATAGATGCAATGTTAAATTTAATTGAGATTTTATTATTTGAGTTGAAAGTATCTGAAAATGGTGATATTTTGAAGGAAATTCATGAAATTATCTCAAAATTGTCAGATCTTGGAAAAAAATCGAATTCAATATCATTATTAGCTGAAATTATGTTCTTTCAAGCAAAGATGGCCTTGATCGAAGGAAATATTGAAGAATCTAGAAAATTATTTACTAATGCTCAAAATCTTGCAGAAACACATGGATTAGTAAGACTTGCCAATGAAATTTCTGATGAACATGATTCTTTATTGGCTCAATTAACTAGATGGGAATACATGATTGAATCAAATAATCCTCTTAAAGAACGAATTGAAAATGTTAATCCTAATTTTCTATTTTCAAAGGAGATAAGAAATTTCAGCCAAGATATAATTTATCAAAAGGAAGAGCCAATTTTTATATTGATTTGGTCTCAAAAAGGAATGGCTTTATTTGAATTTTATTTTGAACAATCCGGTTTTAAACTTATAGAAAAAGAAAACAAAAACATTGTTGGGATATTATCCGCAATTGATATTGTTGGAAAAGAAGCATTATTATCTAAAGGATCAATTGATCGAATTAAATTTGAAGATAAGACAATAATTGTTAGAGTAAAGGATCAAGTTAAATTTGCATATGCATTTAAAGGCCAATCCTATAATGCATTAAAAAACTTAGAATTATTTATTATGAAAATCACAGCTCAACCTGAAATTTGGAATAATTTGATAAAATGTGAAATTACTGGCGAAATGCTTGATATTGATCTTAGTAATTCTATCATGTTTATTGCAAATCAAATTTTTTAGATTAAAATTACAATTTTTTTTAACATGGCATTGAATATAATA
>CAYPTZ010001031.1:0-1732 GCA_964413395.1 uncultured archaeon
TTTCCAACCCTCCGAAGAAGATTTCGTGCTCGTCGGATATCTTTAAGCTCAAGTATATTGAATCCTGATTCGAAGGTAATGCTTGGATATGGCGATTTTGGTGCAAAATATGTATGATCGCAAAGCGTAGCATAAACAATTTTAGCAATTTTACCCGCTATAATACAGTAAGCAAGTTTTTTAGACCGTTCTCCTTTTCGAGTTAGAATCCGTGTTGCATAAGTTTTGAGATCAGAATTAGACTTTACAAAATTACAGACAACTATTGCCGCATTGTAGAACAATGTACGGAGAAATTTATTTGAATGGCGATTCGTATGAGCTGAATATACCTTTCCTGCTGAACTTACTATATTTGGGCAACATCCGCAATAAGAACGAAATTTTCGCCATGAATGAAAATATGAAATAGAGCCTATTTCGGCTAAAATCCACACAGCTGAAAATGCAGAAATTCCGGGAATAGTAGATAATTGAAAAGCTTGTTGCCGAAGCCCTGGACAATCTAAAAGTAATTTATCCACTTCAAGTGCCAAAATGGTTTTGCGACTAGTTTTAAAATCCAAATCAACCAAATGCTGACGGATTAGAGCTCGTTGAACCGAAGTAAGAGATAATTCATAGAATCCTTCGAATTTATCAATATTCTTTAAAACAGTATTCCGATGCTTTAAAAGTACTGTCGGATTTTGTAGAAAATATTGAATAAATGATCCCAAAGGCTTTGATTGTTGAATGAACTCATAAATCAGATATTTCGTCCATTCATTGTTTAAACTTAATCCACGAGGTCGAATTCCGGCGCGATCTAAAGTCTTTCGAATACGATTCTTCAGCATAGTGCGTTCTTTCTCAAGTTTAACTGCCATTCGAAAGAGGCTTTTGAGGTCTTCCATAGCAAATATGATTTGCTTACCATTTTTAAGAAGTCCACTCGCAGCATACTTGGCAAGTTTAATTGCATCGATTTTATCATGTTTCTTAGTTCCTGGAAGTCCTGCAGCATCTGCAGGGTTTGAGACAATAATCTCATAATTCCACCTTGAATCTATCCGTTTTTGGTCTAGATATTGAACGATCACATGATGATATATCCCAGTCGCTTCCATTGCAAATAGTACAGGACGATATTTTGAAACAAACCCATAGAATTGTTTTAATCCATTCTGATCTGCTTGAAATACATTTACTTTAATAAAATCAATATTGGATCGGTCTTTTGCGTAAATACAAGATGTTATTTCATGCTTGTGAACATCCATCCCACAGTAAAATATTACATTGGTGAGATCTTCCGAAAATTTAAATAGTTTCTTTTCCATAGTATAATCACCCAACATGGGGAACAAACGTGATAGCCTCCGCTGAATAAGGATTTCCAGGTGCTTCTGAATTTCCTTTCTCTCATTATGAGACTCTTCAGAGACTATTGCGTTTGGGTTACTCTATGAACCACAGAGTGTATATTCCAAGCGAACAGACGGTATTTCTGGGTATTTCCCAAGTTTTATCTAAAGGTTTCCTCATGTAGAGTATCCTAGGGGTTTCTAAGCTGGAAGAGTTTCAACTCAGTCACCGTCCAACTAATTTTTATTTAGGATTTCAACTAATGGCTCGTTGTATCAAAAAATGAACATAGTTTAAGTAGGTTGGAATATACATAGAAAGGTAACCTTCACTTCTCTTGGATTTTTCGGTTCAGTTAACGAATAGAGAAAAAAAGATAAAAAAT
>CAYPTZ010001032.1:0-1732 GCA_964413395.1 uncultured archaeon
TCAATTCCACGTTTTGCCTTATATAGAAGTTCTACAGATTGGCTCATAACTATAAGTCGGGTAGGTCATGGCCGTTGCCGGCCTTTTCCCCCCTCGGAACGTAACGTGAAACTTTCGCTTCATTACGCTCGAGCCTGCTGCACCATAACTGTCACCAGTCCATCTTTCATGCATAGCAATCATCAAGATGAAAATTAAGACCAATTTTGAATTTACATGAGATAAGGTTTCTTGCTCCACAAATCTCGAAGTTCTGGATTCATGGGACTCATAGAACTCACTTTCCATTTGTATTTTTTCCTTTGTATATCTCTGAATTTGACACTTTCCCAATGTATACCTCTCAGTCTCCATCGATTACCGAAATCTAAGGTGAAATACTTGCTCGCAATCCACGGTTTTCGTTTATTCGGATGTCGTCTCATACACTATTTCCATTCCCATCTATACATTAAGTGATCGAGTATAGAAAATAACCAGTGTACATTACAATATCGATAATACATACACCAACCTCGAATTATTTGATTCATCCGATATACAATTGCATCCGTTTTTGCTTGCATATTTCTATCCAGTAATTTCTTAATACTTCCCTTAACCTTCCTTAGACTTGATTTAGAAGGAGTAACTTTCAGATAACTACGTGGATATTTCACAAAATGAAATCCAAGGAAATTAAAACCTTTAGATCTTTCCATAATTTTGGTTTTCGATGCATTGAACTGAAGACCGATTTTAGAGAAATATCTCTCCATTATGGAATAGATACGTTCCAAAATCTGTTTTGAGTTCGAGATTACTACATAATCATCTGCATACCTTATAGTCGTTATCTTACATCTAATATCATTCTTATTTAGATCTGGGTTTGAATTAAAAATGTGGTCAAATTCATTAAGAGCTACATTCGCTAAAAGAGGAGAAATTACTCGCCGAGTAAGTCGGGGATGTTGCCATCCCTTTCTCCTCTAGGAACGGAGCGTACAAGTTTCCCCATACTCCGCTCGAGCCCGAAGAATACACACGTCACCGTGTCCTTCTTTGAACATCACGTCACCGTTAGTTCCCCAGAGAATCTCGTTACCGTTTTCCTCCGGCTAGGATATGTATTACTCAATAATCCACAAACTCAACTCATTCATACTAAAGATAATCGTCTGCATTAAATATATTCTATATAAACATAACATAGATCTCCCTTATTATTGGAATTACTGCTTTGATCAGAAGGTAGGGTATCATTTCTCCCGCCCACAGTTTCCTTTCCTACATATGTTATATAAATATTTTCAGCCTCATTCATTATTCCATAGTCCATCGGTCTGTTCAATGGCATCAACATTGTCTAACATCCCCTTTTCATCAAGAGCAACAGGGTATCGTGGGGTCAATTCCGCAAAGAATGACAATCATTTCGGTATACCATCTAACCTCTTATGTATTATCTTGATTTTGTATTTCACCCCAACTGATGCAAGAGTGATAATACAATGGTTTATGAAGTTTGAGATTCACTTCTTATTGTTCGCACCTGCATAGGAAGTCAGCACCCTTTCAGGTCGAGTATAAATTACCTCTATCTCCCTCATTACAAGGAGGCATTCGCTTTTTCCAGCATGCTCTACCCTCTTGACCATTCTACTCGATTACTCGATTCGTACCGATATATATCGGAGCCAATAGTCGGGTAAGAAGAGAATATTGCTATTCTCCCCTCCCCTTGGAACGG
>CAYPTZ010001033.1:0-1732 GCA_964413395.1 uncultured archaeon
AATATTGTTGGAGTTTTCTTTGTCTATGGGGGATTTTTATGTGTGCAATTTGGATTATGGTTGATTTATCGCAAATTTCAAATCAGTCACCAAAAAATAATCCATTATCAAAAGCAAATACAAGATCTCCAAAAGAGAATTCTTGATTACCGTGCCCAAATCCGCGTATTGATTCTGAAACTTCGAGAATACTACTTGAAAAAGGTAACTGAAGAGAATAACAAAGAAATTATACGTTTAAAAACACAAATTAATGCAGGCTACTTGGCCATAAAATCATTAGGTAAATCCATAGGAGAACTATCTAAAAAAATTATTGCCTGCGATATAAAAAAAAAACTTAAACTTTTTTATCATAATTTACGCATCTATAAATTCTGTTCTATTATAAAAACTCTCTTAAGCTCAATCGGAAACTCAATTAGTGTGCTTCCAGTAAAAAGACAAGAATCCGAATCTATCAAAGCATCTCATCGATTTGCTCCATACTTGGTAAAAATCGGACTAATTCTGCTATTTTTGGGAGGGTTTTTCTATGGAGGAACAAATATTGATTCGAATTTTATCAAACCATCATTTGCAGGATCCTCTTCTCAAGTCCTCGAATTTAACTCCCAAGGAAATTATTTTGAATTTGAAATTCCTGAACTCTCATCTCCTTCCTGTCGGGGAACGCTATTTCATAACAATAATCTTCTAAATATTTCCCAATATAGACAGGAAAATTCCGTGCAAATTAATCTCGATGGTTTATCTTTAGGAGAACATATTTTTGAATTGAAAATGGAATATTCCAATGGTACGCGTCTGTCTCATATTCATTCGGTTAGTGTTGTTAATACCAAACCTGTTTTGAACAATGTTCCTACTGAAAATTTTTTTGAGATGGATGATATCACAAAAAAAATTAGTTTTTCTATTACTGATATTTCGACTAAAAATGGCCATATTCTTCTCTCAAAAATGATTGGACAAGAAGAAATTATTATTGCAGAAGAAACCATTGCCAATATCGAAGTTAAGCAATCATCGAGTCTTTCCATGACATCCAACCAAACTTCAGGAGAAAAAACTTTTTCCTATGATCTGTCCCATGAATCTTTGGGAAGAACAGAAATCCAATTTCAATATTTTGATGGTCTAGGAGAAATGATAAGCGAGACAAAAACCGTAGAACTTGTGGACGATATTAGCCCAAGTATTACAACGAATATTTCTTCAATTTTTGCAGTTAAAGAAGATATGATCAATTTACATTACGAAATCTCCGATGCTAATCGAGAGGGGCAATTTTCACTCTACCATATAAATGATATTATTTATGATACGCAATCATACGCAGGAAATTTTACTGTTGACTATGCTGTTAATAGTTCTTCTCTAGAAATAGGGGATCATTTTTATGAATTAGTAGTTTCGAATAATTATGGTTCGAAAAGTCGCTCCCAAATCACCCTCCACCTCTATAATTCTACTGAAGATAATCCTACTCCAACCCAAGAAATTCCTTTAGCCACAGTAACAGCAGAAGAATCTGATGATAGCCTCCATCTTGATCAAAATACTGTAATTCAGATACATTCAATAGAAAAGTCTTCAATTAAAATGGATGAAATTTCCACTTTGATGATTTTTTCCGTAACTGCCTTATTTTTTATCAACAGGCAGTTAAATGTCAAATGGAAAAAAAAGAAAAAAATCAATAAAATTTGTCTCGTTGGATTCTTATGTA
>CAYPTZ010001034.1:0-1731 GCA_964413395.1 uncultured archaeon
GTGATAAAAACTCTTGTTATTAAGGAAATTGATGTTGAATCGGATAATAAAAAATGGTATTCCATGCGCATCATGCCTTATAGGACATCTAATAATCTTATTGATGGAGCAATCATACGGTTTAATGATATAACACAGATCAAACTCGCACAAGACTCTTCCTTTTTCCGTACTCAGATTGAAGATGAAATAAAACCCATTGTAGCATTAATTTCACATCCTGTGCTCTATATAGATTTAAATTATAATGTAATATTTTCCAATAATGCATTTTTGAATACATTTCTTGTCTCTGAATCTGAAATTCTAAATAAATCGTTATTTTCCATAGTAGATGGTATTTTTAATATAAATCTATTCCAAAATTTAAAAAAACAATTTAAATCACCTCAAAAGTCCAAAATTGAATTCAATTTTTACACAAAAATTCAGAATTCATATGAAACAACTTATAGCATAGTAATTTTAAAAAATGAGTTTGATTTGATGTATAATAGTCCATATAGGTTGATATTTAGAGAACTTATCAGAAACCCCTTGGAAGAACAAGAAATATAATCTTTGATATCAACTTAATTGAATATTGTGCAGATCTCATGATTTTTAAAGAAAAAATAATTTAACTATTTTCCCTTATTTTGCCTGATAGCATAATTTTTACATGAATTTCAATTGAAAATAACAAGATCATACAAAAATGGTAATAACCTAAGACAACAAATCCTTCCAGATTTACGTTCATAATACTATTGATTAATATATTGACCTAATTGAATCATAAATATTAAATTGTTAACTACAATACAAAATCCATAAATGAAAAATCTAAAAAGGTAAAGAATGTAATGATTAACTTACTAAGGAGTCATTTGAAAATAAAGTGTTCAAATCACAAAATTGTCATAAGAATTAAATCTCCCCGAATGTTACTTTCAACTGTGCGCCGAAGTATGCTCTTATATTCAATCCAACTTCCATTCCATTTCGTACGTATTTGATGAAAGGCAAAAACGAATATGGGCTGGATTAGAAGCCAGAAATATTGGCTGGGGTGGGATTTCACAAGTATCAAAATCGACAGGGCTTTCTCGAACGACAATTAGGAAAGGAATCAAAAAAATTCAAAATGGACTGCAAAACCTTCAAGGTAATATACGTAAAAAAGGAGGGGGGCGAAAAAAATTGGAAGAACATGATCCATTTCTGAAATCAGATATTTTGCATGTGATAAATCCTTCAACACGAGGTGATCCTGAATTACCATTACGATGGATCAGCAAAAGTTTAAAAAACATTGTGAAAACCTTAAAAATCGCAGATCCCACTCGTAAGGTTAGTGTTTCTGTTGTCAGACGTATTTTAAATGAAGAAGGGTTTAGTCTGCAAGCAAATCGAAAAACCAAAGAAGGTGGAAATCATCCAGATAGGGATAAGCAATTTGAATATATTAACAAAACAATCACAAATTTTTCTCAAGCAGGAAATCCTATCATCTCAGTTGATGCAAAAAAGAAAGAACTTATCGGAAATTTTAAAAATGCAGGACGAGAATGGAATCCAAAAAGTACTCCCGATCTTGTTAACGTATATGATTTTCTTCCAAAAAATGGGATAAAAGCAGTTCCTTATGGTATATATGACCTTTCTAAGAACCAAGGTTTTGTAAATATCGGTGTTTCTGCCGATACGTCCGTTTTTGCAGGGAAATCGATTTTAGAATGGTGGAAGGAA
>CAYPTZ010001035.1:0-1730 GCA_964413395.1 uncultured archaeon
GTCCGAGTATAAGTCTTTTTGTTCTGTATCTCCTAAATAAAGCAGTTCACTATCTTTTGCAAATTCAGGTCTAAATTGTTCAAGTATTGCAGCTTGAACTTCATTGTGTTTACCTGGAGAAAGATTAAGGATTTTTCCATTTGGAAGAGTAACGGGAACTCTTGCAACAGCACGTCTTTTGGTATACTTTTTTGCCAAGTTTTCAACAGAATCTCTGAAATTCTTTGCTTTTTCATTCCATTCTTTTAAGCCAAAGGTTTTAATAACTGCTAAAGCTTCTTTAGAAATTGCATAATGTGCTCTTGGACTGTTGACTGGCAAATCTGGTATGTCAGGGTTGTAATCAGCTATTCTTGCTTGAACAAATTGATGAAGAACGAAACGTCTAACTGTTTCTCGTGTGTTGGGAGCATAATCTTTTTGATAAACATCTGAAATGAATTTCATTATACCTTTGCTTACACCGAGACTTATTTTTTGGGCTTCTATCCAATTGTCAGATTCTGAAATATCACATAATGCCAACAATGTTAGAGCAGATATTTCATTTTGCTGAGATTTTGGAAGACCTAAATCTGAAAGAATCTTTTTTGCTTCATCAATTTTACTCATAATATTTCCTTAATTTAAGATTATTTTATTAATTACTGAATCAATATTTTCTTGTGAAAACTCATTTGAATTTAACAGTTCAAATCCGATAGATTCTATTTCTGTCATTGGAGGTAATGGAATTTCTTTAAGTTCAGTTGCACTCACCTGAGTGTTTCCATTAAATGTTCTAAAATATAAATCGAAAAGTGAACTATTAAAAAGAGCAGCTAAACCCATTACTTCACTTTTGCTTAATTCACCTTTATATTTGTAGATATAATTCAAATGATTTTCAATTCCAATTTTCAATTGTTTGAAACTTTCAGCAAAATAAGGAGTAGCAATTAATCTGCTTTTATCATCTTTTGTGCTGAACCTCCTTAACAAAACATAATTTCTATTTTTTACGAGAACATTTTGAGTTGTTGAACAATCCTCGATATAATGCTTTTTATTTCTACTTCCTGGAAATACTAACTTCATTGGTTTTGTATTTGTAAGCCATAATAAAGGACTATAATTTTTGTTAGAAGATTCAGTGTTATCAAAAAGGAAATCTTTCTTTCTAAATGCAACAACAGGTCCCGTTGAAATTTTGATAAAATTCTTTTCAAGATTATTCTGCCATATATTGAACATTCTTATAACATCATTATCTTGTTGCGTTAGAGGAATATAAAGAATTTTTTGTATAGTTTTCATATTAATTAATTCATCCAAAGGATATTTAAAAAATGTTGAATTATTTATATCTTCACTGCTTTCAGATGTAGAAATTGTAACTTCATCATCTTTTGATTTTCTTTTATTGATTGCTTTAATGATAATATTTTCTTGAAGAACTTTATCTCTTTTAAATGCTTTTTTTCTCGAATTGAAAATGTGAATATTTGTAAGAAGAATTTCGTTGAAAAATTGCTCTCTGAATAGTCTGAAATATGGACCTGAAGCAAAACTTCTCGGAATGATAAAAATCATTTCACCATTTTTTGAAAGAAGTTTTGCTGATAGCATCATAAATATTGAATAAATATTAGGTTGTCCGTAAACAATCGATTTTGCAATTTGTGCTCTTCCATCAGATTTTGAAATTTTAAAATACGGAGCTATTGACATTTTATTAAACATTTGTTATA
>CAYPTZ010001036.1:0-1723 GCA_964413395.1 uncultured archaeon
CAAAAGGTTGAAAAATTTTTGATAATATCTTAAGATCTTTTTCTATATATGGATTCACATAATTTCTATCAATGGAAGAAGGAATATCATAATTAAATCCTGAAATAGTCTGTTTTATATCATTCTGATTTCTTTTTTCTTTTTCTTTTTCTTTTTTTAAAAGATGCTCTATTGGAATTAGCAAAGAGGGATCCTCTCGTGATTGTAGAAATAATGATAAAATCCATCGTTTTCTACCTGTTGCAGGTGGTTGAATTTTAAAACTTAACCGAAAATTCTCTGTCAAAATTTCAGAAATCGATTTTTTAAGTGATTCTAAGTTCGTTTTTATATTCTTATTTTTATATAATATTCCAGAACCATTTATTGGTATTTTATTGTCATTAAAGAAAATAAATCTTTGATTTCTTTTTCTTTCTTTGATGATGTCATAAAAATAGTATGGATTTTTACAAAATTCCTTGAATAAATATAATTTTAAAAAAATCTTGATTATATTCCTTTCATGCCCAATTAGAAGGATGATATTGTAATTAGATAAATTTCCAATTAATTTAAACGATATGTGAAGAATAATTTGTTGTTTATATCTTTTCTGATTAAATCGATTCGGTTTTTGTAAAAGCAAGTGCGTTTGAACTTTAGAGCAAGACAAATATAACTTGGGAGAAAAATTGCGAGGAAATGGTAAAAATAATTGACGAGGTAATTTTGGATCAGGTAAACAAAGAATTTTGTTGAAATGTTTTAAATTATATTCAAAAATATATTGAGATGTCAATCTATCAATACTTTTTTTTTTTATAACCTGTATAATATCTATTGTGCAAGATTTGGAGAACAAATTAGCCGTATTAACAAGGATATTTTTTTGATAGGAATTATTACTATTATTTTGTCGAAATATATCGCCACTTTGCAAATTATTCCATCCATGTGCTAAACTCATAGTTAGGTTAGAGAAATTTTGCTTATAATGGTTATCAAGTTAGCAATTTTTTAATTTACTATATATTTTATCAAAATATTACATAAATTGCATTTCATTTGGATGAACTGGTCTTTTTTTTTATGATGGTGAAAAATCTGATTTCCAAACAAATTTTTTTGAGAAATTGAAAAACATCTATATAGACATATATCCAATTCCCTCAAAATTCATCCTTTTTTCAAAAAATCTGATGTGTATTAGGGATAATTCTCACTTAAATGACTTAAACTACAGTTTTGTATCATGTATGCTGATCTATTCATTGCTTAATTTGAATTTTTTTTAAAAATTCAATGATTATTTGAGGTTCTATCATGATTAACATTTTTGATTTTTTTTTGATTTTCTTCAATATTATAAGATCATATTATGAATTTTTCCTGATTATAATTATGTCGAAAGACTTTTTTATTCAATTAATGAAATCAAATGTATGTGCCTGTATAAATAATATCATAGATCTACCATTTTTCATTAAAAATGTTGAGAAAGAAATCTTGGGAAACATATATCAATAATTTAAATTAGACAAATAATGAGATCGATTGGAATTATGTCGACCTTATATTCACAAGAAAAGTAAAATAATGAATTATATCAATTTGGATAGAACCCCTTAAAGAAAAATATCAAATATTTGTTCTTTGAAGCATTCATTTTCAATTCAATATTCCCTTTAATATCATTTTTTCACCTATTTCTAAATAAAACCTTAGGACGTTTCCAGACATC
>CAYPTZ010001037.1:0-1722 GCA_964413395.1 uncultured archaeon
CCCCAGCTTATCGGCTTCTTTACGTAAAATCCGGGCAAACATGGAATGAAAAGTTCCCATCCACAGGTAGCGCGCTGCATCATCGCCCAATAGCTGAACTATCCGATCCTTCATCGCACGGGCGGCTTTGTTGGTAAATGTTAAAGCCAGGATGGAGGAAGGAGAAACCTTCTTTTCAAGCAGGTGAGCGATCCGGTAGGTAAGCACACGTGTTTTCCCCGAACCGGCACCGGCAATAACCAGCGACGGCCCTTCCGTATGTTTTACGGCTGTTTCCTGAGCTTCATTTAATCCGTCGAATAAAGTACCCACAAAAATTGCATGTTTTTAAGGCTCGTAAAGTTAAAATTTAAGTATTGGGAGGGGGGATAAAAAACAGAGTTTTTTTCAGGAGAAATTAACAACGGTTGCACGAGAACAATGGAACTTTTGAATAAAATATTATTTGTTAAAGGAATATTCGAATGATAAGGCTTTATCAATGTAGCCTATTTTTTGCGTTATATTGTTCTTTTGAAATTAATCAGAACTTTACATTAAGATTGATAGAAGGTATAATGGGGAAAAGCGATACGGATTTAATTTCTCTTGTCCCTATAAAACCCTGATAACCGTCTTGTGTATGGGTATAACTATAATCAGCATAATAATAGTAGGGATTTTTCCTGTTATAAAGATTGTACACCCCAAATTCTAAATACCCCTTCCCCCATTTTAATGGGAAATATTTTCTGAAGCCAATATCTAACCTGTGAAAATCTTTCATTCTAAATGCATTTCTTTCACTCTGACCATAATAGATTAAATCTCCTGCGTTTGGATAAAAAGAACCATTTATGTAATTAAAGTTCACAGAATTATAAGTATATAATGGTATTGTAATAGCTTGTCCTGTCCCATAAACCCAATTAATAGTAAGTTCGTATTTATTATTAATCTGGTAATTTATGACTATTGAAATATCATGTCTTCTATCATAACGTGAAAAAAATGGCTCCCCACCATTTAAATCATCAAACTGAAATTTAGACCATGATAATGTATAAGCAAACCATCCTGAAAGTTTTCCACTATGTTTATCTAACATTAATTCTAAACCATAAGATTTCCCTTTTCCTATAGTTAATATATCTTCTATATTCTTAGGTGAATTTAGAACCTGTGCTGTAAAATTATTGGAACTAAATCCGTCTCTGTATGAAATTATTTTATGCATTGTTTTGAAATATGTCTCCATACTTAAGGTAAATTCTGATTCCTTAATTTTTATCTTTTTGTATAAACCGGTTGCAATATGGTCTGAATATTCAGGCACTAAGTAATTATATGATGACACCCATAAATCAATAGGCATTCCTAAGCCTGGATTCGTTAAAAGATGAATAGGCTGGGTAATTCTACTGTAAGATGATTTAAAAGTCAGATGGTTATTGAATTTCCAACTAAAATTAATTCTGGGTTCAAGGTTGCTATATATTTTATTATCAATGAGGTAATTACTAAATCTTAAGCCCATTTGTAATAGCCGGGCACTACTCATTTTGAAATCCATACTGGCATATCCATTTATTTCTAAGGTTTGAAATTTTTGGATGTTATAGATAGTTGTATCCATATAGAAATCGGACCAATTGATAGTTGCTGGTTCAAAATGGTGATTTATTACTTCAAAACCTACAGATAGAGAGATTTTTTCTTTTGTATAAACGAAATGATTTTTAA
>CAYPTZ010001038.1:0-1721 GCA_964413395.1 uncultured archaeon
CTTTTGCACCCATTGCGGCAGGAAATCCAAAACCCATCGTACCCAATCCACCTGATGTTATCCAAGTTCTAGGTTTCCGAATTTCAAGATAATGAGCACAAAACATTTGATTTTGATCTACTTCGGTCACTATAATATCTCTATCAGTTAAACTTTCATTTAATTCAAAAATTACTTTTTCAGGGAGAATTTTACCTGTACTTCCTGGTTTATCTAAGTTAGGAATTGGTTTTTTAATACTAAATTTATCAACTATTTTACCCACCATGAATGAGAGATAAAACCTGAAGTATTCTCCTGTAAATTTTTAATTTCCAAATTCATTTCATGGATGGCTTTCTTAGCATCAGCAACAATTGGAATATCAACGGGTACATTTTTGCCTATTTCAGCGGGATCAATATCAATATGAATTATTTTTGCATCTGGTTGACCAGGAAATTGATTTAATTTTCCTGTAATTCGATCACTAAAACGACATCCTATTGCAATAATTAAATCTGCTTCAGAAATAGCAAAATTTGCCCGGTATCTCCCATGCATTCCAATCATACCTAAGGTATAGAGATTTTTATCATCTACTGACCCTTTTCCCTTAAGAGTATAAACAACGGGAATTTTCAATAATTCTATTAATTCTGATAATTCTTGATGAGCATTACTTAGATTTATTCCACCCCCAGCGATAATAACAGGATATTTTGAAGATAAAATTAATTGTAATGCAGATTTAATTTGACATATTTCTTCATTTTGCACTGCATGAAAAGTGGTGAAATTATCTCTATCTTCTTTAGATAACGTAGCTAAAAATCTTTCATCTTTTTCTAAAATTTTATGATCAGGAAGTTCAATTTCTCTTTCATTTTTTACCCGAGGACAAATTAAAAGTAATCCAAATACATCCTTGATTCTTTTTTTAACAATGGCACAAGATAAATATCCTCCAAATGATTGTCCTGCCAATAAAAATTGCTCATTTGGAATAATTTCATCAATAAATTGTAGCAAAAATTCTAACATTTTATCTGTGCCATTAATCCAAGGTTTAGCTTTTGTAATTCCCCATCCAGGTAAATCGAGATAAATTCTCTTAATATTAAAATTTTTTAACTTAAAAATAGGTTCTATACATCCTTTCATTACTCGATGATCTGGCCCCCATCCATGCAATAATAAAAATGGGGTTCCAGAACCATGAATCTCGTAATATACTTCAATATCTTTGATATTCAACTTCAAAATAATCTTCCTTTTACAATGGATTAAATTTAATATATTCATATTATAAAAATAAAAACACTTAGGAATCATTATAAAATAAATTGGTCAAATTTTTTCCTTCCTCCTTGGAAATAGCATATAGTTCCAATTTCCATGAAAAATATTTCTTTTGAGGTTTAAATTGTTCAATATATTGTCAGAAATCTTGATTCCTTTTCTATATTCAGATTTATCGATTCTGCATTCTACCTTCAATCCTTTACTGTTTGTTGTATGAGAAATTAACTCTGCCATTTGTTCTATGGTCTTTAGTGGTTGACCGCGCCAATTCAGACTGATAGGTGCAAACAGACGGTGTTCAATTTTGTTCCATTTACTTGTGCCAGGTGGATAGTGACAAATTGTGATAGGTATATCCATTTTATCCGCTAATTGCTGGAGAATGACTTTCCACAGTCTTACGCGGGATCCATTGCTCCCACCTCCGTCTGCTAGTA
>CAYPTZ010001039.1:0-1721 GCA_964413395.1 uncultured archaeon
ATAAATTTTTCTTATCCACATACACTACAGAAAAATGAGTTGTTTCACTTCCTGAACCAGATGTAGTTGGTATGGCTATTAAAGGAAATCCAGCCTGTCCATTTTCACCAGAAAGAATGTGTTCCCTGATTGCGTTCTCATTTTTGTGAAATGCATTGATTAATTTTGCCATATCAATAGTACTTCCACCTCCTATAGCAATAATTAAGTCGCATCCATTACTGTTAAATTGCTTAACGCCCTTTTCCACATCTTCAGCCTTAGGATTATTTTCAAAGTCAAAGAATCTAATACATTTATAGTCTTCAAGTATGGGATTTAATTTATCAAAAGCTCCTGATTCGATATATGATTTTTTACCTGTAACAAGAAATATTTTCAGTGGTTTAAATTTCTTCAAATACTCACACAAGTAAAATATTGATTCATTTCCAAATTTAACTGTGCGGTTCATTATTTAAGAAAGCTCATGAAATTGTTCTTATTTTCAATCGGTGATAAAGTTGGTCTGCCAAGTTCCTTTCGTCCACCTTTGTTTACTCTAATTTCCAACAGAATTGGACCATTGAGACTCTTTATGGCTTTCAGACTGTTTTCAACAGAAGACTTATCTGTAGCAAAAAAAGTATTCTGATAATTAAATGATTTTGCAATAGATTGAAAATCAACATTAAATCCAATAGTTGGTTGTCCACCCACTGAATCATGCGCTCCGTTGTTTATCAAAATATGCCTGAAATTTTTCGGGGCAAGCTTACCTATGATTCCCATTGAACCTGTATGCATTAAGACAGAGCCATCACCATCAAAACAATAAACATTTATATTTTTTTTATTCAAAGCAATACCTAGCGCTATTTGAGAAGCATGCCCCATTGAACCCACAGTCAGAAAATCTTTTTCATGCCCTTGCCCAAGATATTCCCGATATTCAAATAACTCTCTGGATGTTTTACCAGTCGTTGAAATTACAACATCCTCAGGTTCAATTAAATCAACCAAAATTTTAATTGCGTCTTCCCGATTTAATTCATAATCAGTAGTATAACTACGACTTAGCTTATATGATTCAAATGTATTTTTCTTAATGACTAAGGCTACTGGTTGATTTGTTTTTACGGCTTTTTTAATAAGATCTAATACTAATTTAACCGCCTCAAGTATATTAGTTGGAAGTATCTTATATTGAATCCCCAATACATCAAGAAGCTCAAGTGTCACTTCGCCCTGCCTGACATGTTGCGGTTCATCTTTAATGCCTGGTTCGCTTCTCCAGCCAATCATTAAAAGCATAGGAATGCTATAAACTTTCAAATCGGTTAAAGACAACAACGGATTGATTGCATTTCCTATTCCTGAATTCTGCATGTAGACTAAAGGAATATTTCCACTTGCCAAATAGTGACCTGAAGCCAGAGCTATTGCACCGCCTTCGTTCGCTGTAATAATATTTTTATCATCAGAAGTATTATCTGTTATATAAGCACAAATATCTTTTAATAATGAATCAGGAACACCTGCAAAAAAGTCAATCCCATTTTCAACTAGTACATTATAAAAATCTTCAGGCTTTATCATACTTATTTGGTTCCTGGTATTAGATTTAATATTTCTTTGATAGACATAAGTTTATCATCAGCTTCCTTTGACCTTCCATGTTCAAGAATTGACTTAGCTACTTCAAGCATTGCAGGATAAGAACTCCTAAGCATATGGTTCGC
>CAYPTZ010001040.1:0-1718 GCA_964413395.1 uncultured archaeon
ATAAAAATAAAACAATAATAATCTTAAAAATATAAATCTAAATTCATCAAAATCTTAAAAAAAAAACAATAAAAGGAAAGTGTTTAGAATAAGTTCATTTGAAAAAATTTTATTAGTTTTTGATGTTTTGATTCCTATTTTAACATTAATAACAAGTATTCATTTAATAATTAAAGGATATTTTAAGAAACAAAAAAATTTAAAGATATTAGGGTTAACTTTTTTATTCATTTCTATAAGTTTAGCAATTCGAGCAATTTATTCATTAATTTGGGTTCAAGTTGTTTTTTTCCAAAGCATTAGTTATTTATTTTTGGTATATTTTATTGATTTGACATTTTATCAAGGTATTCCACAAAAAAAGAGAGGAATTCAAATTATTAGAATTTTTTTGTGCTATATTTTATCAAGCTTATTTGCTTTTTTATATATTAGGTACAATCAAAATTATTCATACCTTTACAATATTGCATCATTTTTTGATTTATTATTAGTATTATTTACTATGGGAAGAGTTTTTAAGCCTATAAAAATTTTTTTGAAATCAGTTGAAAAAGATAAAATTTGGCCTTATATTTACAAAAGACTTGAATTAATGAAATTTCTAACATATTTATACATCTTTTATTATTCCTTATGGCAACTAGAATTATTTTCAAGTAATCAGACTCTTTATTTTATCCTAGACGCAATTAATTCAATATGCGGCTTGATTTATATTATAGGAATGTTTTTTGCTTGGGTAATGCCAAGGTGGTTTGAAAATTTCCTAAATAAAGGTTGGAAAGAAAATGCATCAGATGTTATTTCAGAAGATGAATTGAAAAAACGAATAAGGAGAGATTGCTAGCTTGGATGTTATTGCATATTTTGGATATTTATTATCAAAATATATCAAAATGGATGAAGTAATCTCTAGCAATATAATTCGTTATGCTATTAATAATGAATTTAATGAATTTAAGGTTGAATTAAACTTCGAACAATGGCAAAAAGTATTTCATAATTCTCTTAAAGAAAAATTGAAAGAATTTAATATTCCAGATTTTACTACAATTAGTAAAAAAATGGAAATTGCATTAGTTCATTCACAAGCGATCTTAACTTTTAAAAATAAATAAATATATCCTTTCTTATGTTTTTTTCCAATAAAATCATTTTCAAATGACATCTTGATAAATATCTGGCATAATTTTGAGATTTTTTAATAAATAGGCAAAAAATAAAAATTGATTTAAAAAATAGGAATCATTCTGGAAAATAATTACATACATATCTATAAAAAAAAAGGCTCAAACAAGGTTAATTTAAGATTAAATTCATAACATACTTACATTGAGATAGTGATGAATAACAAAATTATAAAAAATTATTATTGTGGTATTTGTAAAACACATCACAATATTGAATTTGATTCAGATTTTGCAAAAAATAGAACTAAATTTCCCTTTAATTATTATTTTATCCATAAATTTCAAAGTAAGACTAATATGGATTATGAAAAAATCGAAGCAGATGTTATCACATCCTTGTATCTTGATAAAGATTTAGAAATTCGAAGTGTAGAAACCCATCTTGAAGAAAGTAGTTCAAATATTATATCTAAAGATGATTCAGAAAAAATAATTAAATTTCTATCAGATTATATTTATGATTTGGAAAAAAATTATAAAGATCTTCTTGATAAATACAATAAATTACTGAGATCCATAAATAAA
>CAYPTZ010001041.1:0-1718 GCA_964413395.1 uncultured archaeon
AGGTTGGTTCTTTAGGGATATTAATAGGTCATGGAAATGCAGATGATTTTCTTTACAAAGCCGAAAAATTGGGTTGTAAATTAATCCAAGCAATAGAAAAAAGAAAAAAATATCCATTACAAGGTATTTTTATGAAAATAATTGAATTTTTGTTTTTAAAAAAACTGATGATAAAAAATCTGAAAGCTAATAAAGATACAGAACTGCGTGGAGTTTATCAATATATTAAAGAAAATAAGGTAATCAGTGGAATTTAATAGTTTTTATTTATAAATCATTTAATTTTTGTTGAAAAAGTCTGTCTCGCCAAGTTTCTGAAAATTCTCCAAAAAAGATGATGAATTGTTCAATTTCAGCAAAATTGTGTTGTTGCAATTTAGAATATAATTCAGAAAGTTCGATATTTGATTTTACTAAAGCTGTTAACATGATTTTTTTGGGTTGATTACTAAATTGCTGAATATAGAGAATATAATTATCATATTTTTTTATAATTTCATCATATTCAAAATTGCTATCACTTTCTTGATTTATTTGAATTTGAAAATTAGATACAATCATTCCTTCTAATTGTGGCGCAAAATTAATAGAGAATTCTACTAAATTTTCATCAAACATATTTTTAATACGTTTTTTAACGGTTTTTGCTGAAATATTTAATTTCTCGGCAATTTTATTATACATCATCCGGGCTTTATTATGTATTATGTTTAAAATTCGGTAATCCACTTTATACAATTCTTCTGTAGTCTTACGATAGGGATTTTTCTTAATTGCGATAAAAGGATCAATTAATTCCGCTTTATCAATTATTTTTTGTGTATATTCGTGCATTTCAGATATATCTCGAAGATATCCTTCTACTAATATGATGTTATTAGTAGCTAAAGCCACAAAATATCCATACTCATCATTTATAATTTCATGAAGTATATCTTTTGAATTAGTATTTCTACTTCTTCCGAAAATTAGAATATCTATCGCTTTGAGATAAGAAATACTTGGTTTTGCGGTGAAATTAAGAATTAGTCCTGTATCTATCATCTTTTGGATACGTTTATAGACTGCATTTAAAGAAACTTTTACTATCTCTGAAATTTCTCGATATGATATGCGACAATTTCTTAGAAGTAATTAAATGATTTTTAAATCTATAAAATCCATGATTAACAATTATTTTTTAACCATAATAAATCATCAATTAAAATTTAACACTAAAGCAAGAAAATGGAGATTTATCATTACTTCAAAATAAACATTTTAGTCTTAAAATAAATCTTCATCTAACAAATCGATTTCATCTGAATCAATCTGTTTCTGTTTTTCTTCTTGCATATTTAATATGGGTTTTTTATTAAAATCTCCGTTTTTTTCTTTATCAGTTTCTTTTATGGAATTATTATATGCTTGAATTATTTTTTTTGGAATTGGAAGGTATTTCTGCAATAATTCAATATTTTTTAAACTAAAATTCAACAATTTTTTTTCGTTATGTAATTCTGGATTATAATTTAGAAGTTTTGGAGGGATATTTTTAATTATATGATGTAAAGTATCATAAGGACTAAATTCTAATGAAAAATTGCCTTCATCTATAATAGAATTAATGCTAAATGAAGAATAGGGAGAAACTAGCTCTGGATTTTGAAAAGATTTCCATCTAAAATAGACTAGTTCCATTCTATCATTCTCATTATTTATGAAAAGTGGTTTTTCTA
>CAYPTZ010001042.1:0-1714 GCA_964413395.1 uncultured archaeon
AAATGAACTAATTGAATTAAAGGAATTAAAACACCAATTAAATGATAACTATCGAGTTAGGTCTGATTTTCTTGATCAGACAAAAAAAATTAAGAGTCAACTGAGAAATATTGAAATAAAAATTGATAAAGTTATTACTATTCCAAAAAATCCATCTAAAATAGAAAATTTTAATAATCCAGAAGATATTTTAAAATATTTCGAAGATCAATTACAAATTATCAATGGACCGCATGAACTTATTCCATTAATCAAAAAAGTAAGAGAAAAATTATTCATCCTTATTGGAGGAAATAAAATTTTATTTGAATTAAAGACTTTTGAGACAAAAATCAAACCAGAGATGGACCTCAAACATGAGAATATCATTAATTTATTATTAAAAAAGGTAGAAGAGTGGAAGAGTCAAATTTAATCTGCTTTATCATCTGGATTATCTTTTCTTTTATATCCGTCAATCACTAATTTTTGTAAATCTACTTTTTTAATAAGATCAGCATTCTTCTTTTTCAATTTTTTAATTTTACTCAAGGAATCTTCTAATTTTTCTGCAATAGAGTCCTTTTCTTTTTTCAAATCCGATAAAGAGTTTTCTAATGACTCATTTTGGTTAAATAAAGTGATTAATTTAGTTTGAAGGTTGTTAATACCATCATTAACGGCAGAAAATTCTTTATTTTTTTCTAGGGAAGATCTTAATTCTTTCTTTAGTTCTTTTATTGTATTTTGATATTTATTTTCCACTTCAGTTAATTCTTTTTTAATATGATTATCAATTGATTTAGCTTTATTTTCTAAATTTTCATTTTCAATTTTTAATGATTCTAAATTATCTTCAGCTTCTATTTGAATTTGAAGAGCAGATTGCCTTAATGCTTGATTCTCTTCGTATACAGATTGTAATTCCAATTCAATTTGCATTAATTTACTTCGCATCTCTTCATTCGGAGTCCCAAATTCAAGTTCATTTATTAATATTTGCTCTTTAATTGGTTTGTCCATTTGTAAAAATTGATATAATCGGAGTAAATTCCTTGAAACAACTTTAGCCTTTTCTTCTATATTTTGCAGATGAAGCGTATCCGAATTTCCATTTGATTTTTCAGTTTGATTTTCCATTGTTTTACTTTTCTTTGTGCTAGTTTTTTTACTAATTTTTCTGCTTATTTTTTTACTAATTTTGACACTTAACTTTTTACTTGT
This sequence comes from uncultured archaeon, assembly GCA_964413395.1. Classification (GTDB taxonomy): domain Archaea; phylum Asgardarchaeota; class Lokiarchaeia; order Sigyniarchaeales; family Promethearchaeaceae; genus Lokiarchaeum. Next base: position 1,204 of record CAYPTZ010001042.1, read on the forward strand.
TTTCTTACTTGTTTTCTTGCTTGAAGATTTCTTTTTTGAAGTTTTTTTTGATGATTTAGGTCGATTGTTTGAATGATGTGATATTTTAGTTTTGGGATAATCATTTTCACTAGTTTTTGGCATTCTGAAATTAAGGTTGGATTAAATCAAAATAAATCTATCGGTTTATGCAAAAAAAAAAAATTATAATTTTATGTTTGTCAGAAATATGGAACTACTTACCTTCATGGATGTTCCACCTAGATTGAAAAATTACTAATTAAAATAAAACTTGGACACCATAATATTATTGCTCATGCTAATTTAATGTTCTATTGGGCTATAAATCTAAGACTGAACTAAATGAAGATATTTTATTGAATTTTAACTTCTCCTAAAAATATAACATTCAGGAAACAAATTTCTTTGTTTATTTTTGATTCCATAAGAGGATCTATCAAAAATCATATAATTTAATTTTTTGTTCTTTTTGTTGAATATTTTTCCGATTTTTCAAAATATATCCTTATTT
>CAYPTZ010001043.1:0-1714 GCA_964413395.1 uncultured archaeon
CCAATTAGAAGATAGAGTTTCAGTTAGAGTATATTCTTTATTTTCAAGATTTAAATACACATTATCAATACCTGCCAAATCTGTAGCTTTCACTTGGATTGAATAAAGTTCGCCAAATTCTACTAACGGTAAACTAATAGATAGATCTTCTAAGAGAGGGGATATTGTATCATTTGTAATAAATTGTAAATATGTTGTTAAGATATTTCCCGCAACATCTTCTGTGAATAGTAATATTTCCTCTTGACCAATATGGTCAGGTATCCATGAGATGGAATAATTATTTAGGTAATTGTTTAGAAGAGTGTAATTTTTATCATTATACTCCATAATTACACTTTTTATTCCTGTTTCATCATAAATTTCAATATTTAAATTTTGATAATTTCCATATTCGATAATTTCATAGTCAAAAGTGCTACTTAGCATTACTGGTTTTACAGTATCGATAATAGTAACACTATAAGATTTTTGGGACCAAATATTATTTGAATTATTTGCCTTAATTGAATAATAGATATTTCCAACAAAATCTGTATCTATAATTGTTGAAAAAGAATAATTATTCAAATTAATTTCATCCATTGAATATTCATTACCTAATAATTCAATATATACATTTGAAATATCATATACTTCATCAGATACATTCACATTGATAATTATCAGATCTCCATTTTCTATAGGGTTATTATTTAGAAGGGCATTACTAATTAATGGTTTGGAAATATCAGTAACTGAAAAATTTCCTTCATAATTATTTATATTTCCCATCACATCATATGCATATATAATGAAATCGACTAAACCAATAGTAGTTGCATTCCAATCGCTTAATTCATATAAATCTGATCCAATATTAATCATTGAATAATTTATATTATTTAGCTCAATAATTACTAAATCTACTCCTGATCCATAATCAGAAATTTCTGTTAAGAATGATTGATTATGAAATTGTTGAATATTTTCATCATTTATTATAACATTGGATATATTTGGTGCAATATCGTCGATTAATTCAAAAGATCCAGATTGATAACCAATATTATTTTCATTGTCAATTGCATAAATATTAAAATTGGCAAAACCCAAAGAATCCGGAGTCCATAATGAATATTTCCAATGATTTACTCCATTAAAATTCATAGAATGATTAATATTATTAAATTCTAAAAATACATCTGATATTTGTGATTCATCAATACAATCAACTTCAATTATTTGATTATCACCCAAATTAAGTGGATTTTTTTCAATAGATAAGTTTTGAAAAATTGGGGCAAGGCTATCTACAACTGTGAAATTATTTTGAATTATTTTCCATTCATTGTTATTATTTTGGATATGAATTTCATAGCTATAAACACCAGTATAGTCAGGTTTTAAATTAACAAAATTCCAAATATTTGTATTTATTTGGGTCATCGGGTAATTTATATTGTTTATTTTAAATAATGATTGATTAATGCCTGCTACATCGTTTAATTCTACTTGAACAGAAAAATTATCACCAAATTCTAAAGGATCGCTAATTTCTAGAAGATCAATGATCTGAGTTTCAAAAATCTCCTCTATTTCTATTGTATATTCAGGTTCATTTTCATTTTTTTGCATTACTATATAATTCTCAAAAATTGATGTGGAATCTCCTTCTGATACTAATCCAATCGAACCATATTGTGTTATTTCAACATCAGTTTGATCGAGCATT
>CAYPTZ010001044.1:0-1713 GCA_964413395.1 uncultured archaeon
TTAATGTTCTAATCTTAAACTATAATTCCTTTTCAATCAATTTTAAAATGTCTTCAATATTATTTTTAAGTATAATCAATTTTTTCTTGCATAAATCAGTATCGATTTCAGTTATTGCATTTTCCATAGCTAATTTTGCACCTTTTGCAGGAATAGACATCAATTTTTTAAAATATTCTTCTCGATTTTCATCATTACCAAGATCCATCGCAAATGGAGCTAATAAATTCATATAATTCATTATAAATTCAATATCACCTTGAAAATTCTCTTTGATTATTGAATCAATGCCTTCTCTTCCCATTTTTTCCAAAATATAAACTTTTTTTACAGGTCCTAAAGGTGATTTTTTTCTTTCTCCTTTAATCATTGATTTTTTTGCCTCTAATTTTGATAAAATAGGGTAAATTGTTCCAGATTTTGCTTCCCATGATCCTGCGAATAATTTATTTAATTCTTGAATCATTTCGTATCCATATTGTCCAACACTTTCTCCATTATTACGAATTTCGCGTGATCGTAATTGAGCTAATATTAAAACTTCTAATGGACTTAATTTTAGATGTATTTTTTTTTTATCATCTGTTTTTACTCCTGTAGAAATCGATTTACCTAACCAAAACATTATAATGATCCTCCCTCTTTATCTTTTCTCTCAGATTTTTTGTATTTTTTCGAATATTCTCTTTCATTTTTGATAGATATCATTTCTATTTCTATTTTTCTTTCAAGCCAATTTTTCTTTTTATCCTCTCCTTCTTTAGGTAAAATTATGTAATGAATAGCTAAATTCAAAATTAATATAAAAGACCATATACATAATACATATAAATACCACCCTGATGGCTGCCATCTAATAGGTGAAGATAGTGCATCGAGCAAAAAGCATAAGATATTCCCAATTACATATAAACCCACATCATAATAGAGGATTATATTTGAAATCTTTATAATTCCAAGCTTATATTCTGAATATGCTAAACAATGAACTAAAAATAAGGCCCCCCATCCTACTAAAGGATAGAAAAACCATTTAGAATCAAATCCAGTGTAATAATTTATAACAAATAGCACAATGTTGGTAAAAAGATACACATACATATGCACTACCAATAAATATCTAAGAACAATTATTTGTTTTGCAATTCTTCGCATGCTTTTTTCATTAAATTCATTAATTTTATTGTTAGAAATCATTTTTCATTATCCTTTTCTAATATGTTTGTATTAAGATTTAATTACCTCAAACTTAAAATTTCCTTTCTTTATAAAAATTATTTATGATTTATTAAATCTTTAGGGTAAATAAATACAAATACTCCCAAATTTAAATAATGGTATGCAATCAACACTCAAAAATAAAAGTCATAAAGAACCTCCAATTGAAATAAAAATCACATTAGACTCGTTTATGCCATCACCAAGTATTTTATATAATTATTATGAAATATTAAAAGAATTGGGATTTATATCTTATAAAATTTCAAAAAAACCCATAAAAACAGAAAATATTCAATCTAAGCACCATATCAATTCTGAATTAAGTATATAATTAGAATTAAGATTATTTTATGAATTAATTCAAAATTTACCTAAAATTTATTTATATTTTTCTTATTATTTTTATAATTTCTTGAGTTCGTAAGTTATTTTTTTACTTATCTCAGATCCTAATTTTGCACTCGAAAACCTAATTTAATTAGAGATGCTAGA
>CAYPTZ010001045.1:0-1713 GCA_964413395.1 uncultured archaeon
AAAAGAAAAGGAAAAAAATAAGTAACCCTCCTGGAACCCTTATTTATGAGGGCGAACTACCACCAGTGGATACAATCGCTACGCAATATAATTATGATGAGGAAAATTTTAGTACTGTACCTATCACCATAGAAAATGTTAATAGTAATGAAAAAAATATAAATAATTCTCATTGGATTAGAATCATAGGTCTGAAAGACACCAATTTAATTACTTCAATATTCGCTCAATTTGATATTCATCCCCTAGTTATTGAAGATATATTTGCTACCAGCCAAAGAACAAAGTATGAAGATTATAGTAACTATATCTATATTGTATTACGAAATATTTATTTGAATGATAAAGGTGAAGAGTTTGAAAATGATCAAATCAGTCTTATTTTAACCAAAGATACAGTTATTTCAATTGAAGAACGTGAGACCCCTATCTTTAAGCCTATCATTGACCGTTTATTAATTTTACAGACGAGAATACGATCACTAAAATCAGACTATTTACTGTATAGTATGGTTGACACTGTTGTTGATAACTATTTTTATGTCATAGAATCTATGGAAGGTTTAATTGATGATATAGAAGATCCTGTAATTCACGATCCCAAACCTGTACTTCTGCAAAGAATATACCACCTTAAACGAGAGATAAATAATTTCCGGAAGGTTATTTGGCCATTTCGCGAAGTAATCAATAAATTCCAACGAGAAGAGACTCCTTTAATTGCCTCAACTTTACAGATATATCTTAGAGATTTATATGATCACATTTTTAGATTATCAGATTTAATCGAAAGTCAACGTGATATTATTTTTGGGATGCTAGATATGTATCTATCCAGCATTAGCAATAAAATGAATGATATTATGAAAGTGTTAACAATTATATCCACCATTTTCATACCTTTGTCATTTTTGTCAGGGTTTTATGGAATGAATTTTCAGTATATGCCAGAATTAGGCTGGAGATTTTCCTATCCGCTACTAATCATGGTAATGGTTGCAATCGCCGGATTTATGTTATACTTCTTCAAACGGAGAAATTATATTTAAATCCCTTTTTTTGATAATTTTTTATAATGCTTAAACGCAAATAGTCATAATTTGAATCATTAATTTTTGGATAGATTTCTATTTATTTTTCCATTGAAGAGGCATTTTTGATTGTTTTTTATTGAAAAACTCTATCTTAAAATGAAAACTTTAATCAAAATAAAAATTCAATATTAGCTATGCAAAATTTTCAACAAAAAAAAATTCAAAATTGGTATCATATAATTCTTTATGCTATCATCCCACTTTCTGTTACTCTATTGATATTACTTATAATTTTATTATTTCAAAAAATTCTCTGGACAGGATTAAGCATGAGTGAATTTATCCAATTAATGATCATGATCTCTCCATACATAATCCTAATCATAAATAATAAAATTCTTCAGTTACGTGAAAAGAAGAAATTAAATCAAGATATTCAAGTCTATTTTGAAAAATTAAAGCGTGCTATAAAAAATATTATCGAAGACACAGATCAATCTATCTACTATTTTAATTATCTTCGTCAAGAATTACCTCACTATGGAAAATATTTTGGCTATTTGACCATCTATGAAAATAATGATAAACTTCGCGGATATTCATTTCTCGAAGGAAAAGCTTCCATAGACTTGTGGATTGAAAAAATTTCTATCTCCTATCTGGAGGAAGTAGAAACAAT
>CAYPTZ010001046.1:0-1711 GCA_964413395.1 uncultured archaeon
TCTTCAAGTTAACAAAATTAACAAAAATTATCTAATTTAATCCAACAAAATTTCTTTATATATAATAATTTTTAATTATCTCAACAATTTCTTCAATTTGCTCTTCAGTTAATTCTGCAAACATTGGCAATGATAAAATTTCTTGACTAGCCTTTTCAGTAATCGGAAAATTTCCTTTTTTATGTCCTAAATAATTATAAGCGGGCTGTAGATGCAGAGGAATGGGATAATGAATACCAGTAGCTATACCTTTAGACTTAAGCTCTTCTCTTAACTTATCCCGTTCTTCTGTTCTTATAACATACAAATGATATACATGTTTGGCATAATCAGCTTCATATGGAGTAATAATACCAGCCGTATTGTTTAATAATTCATTGTATTTTTTAGCATTATTTCTGCGACTATCATTCCAATTATTTAAATATTTTAGCTTTACTCGTAAAATTGCTGCCTGCAAATTATCTAAACGACTACTGTATCCTTCTATTTCATGTTCATATTTCTTGGTTATTCTTCCATGATTTCTGAGTAATTTAACTTTTTTGGCAATTTCTTCACTATTAGTCGTTATCATCCCAGCATCACCATAAGCACCTAAATTTTTTCCTGGGTAAAAACTAAAACAGGCTACATCACCAATTGAACCAACTTTTTTACCTTTATATTCTGCACCATGAGCTTGGGCGGCATCTTCAATAGCTTTCAAATTATATTTCTTAGCAAGTTCTATAATGGGATCCATATCAGCAGGTTGACCATATAAATGGACTGGAATAATGGCTTTAGTTTTTTCATTAATTTTTTCTTCTATCTTAGATACATCTATAATATAAGTTTTGGGATCAATATCTACAAAGACAACCTTGCCTCCCACATGAGTGATAGCTTCAGTAGTAGCAATAAAGGTATGAGGCACAGTAATTACTTCGTCATCTTCTCCGATACCACAAGCCCTCAAAGCTAAAATTAAAGCATCAGACCCATTGGCTACTCCTATAGCATATTTTGCATTACAAAATAAGGCAAATTCTTTTTCAAATTTTATCAGCTCTTCGCCCATTATAAAACTGGTAGTATTAAGCACTCTTTGAATTGCTTCATCCATCTCATCTTTAATTGAATCATATTGAGCCTTTAAATCAACAAATGGTATCATTGTCCTTCCTCCTCTGTTTCATATGGTCATTTTATTAAACCATAAGGACAATTTAACTCTATTAAAGGTTTTATTTTTTTTTGCTGGACTACCAGCATAAACGTAATTATCTTCCAAAAGACTTTTTGTTATTAAACTTCCTGCTCCAATTAAACAATTATTTCCTATTTCTACATCAGGAAGTAATGTTACATTGGCTCCAATTTTAGTATTTTCTCCTATAGTTGCACCTTTTACACATTGCTTTGCCTTTTCACATAGGGGGTGCAAAACATTCGTAAGAACAACACAAGGACCTATCCAGCATCCTTTTTTTAAATAACTATATTCAGGGATAAAAACATTGGAATGTATTCTCACCCTATCTTCAATTTTTATATGATGTTCTATAATGGAATGTGTGCCGATACTTACATTATTACCAATTTCATTTAATTCTCTTATATTAACCCCATGACCAGTTTGAAAATTATCACCAATTTTATTGCCAGCATAAATAACACTATGAGACCTTATGACACAATTATCTCCAATAACTGTAGTCAATTCTCC
>CAYPTZ010001047.1:0-1708 GCA_964413395.1 uncultured archaeon
AGGAATTATGCGTGAAGATACTGAAATAGTGAATGAAAATCATTTTATATTAAATCCTAAAAAGATCAATTGGTATATTCCTGATGAATATAATAATTTAGTCATTAAATTGTCTCAATATGAACCTGCAGATCGACCAAAAAATATGAAAGAAGTTATCAAAATGCTCCGAGAATTAGTTCAGATAAAGCATATTCATTATGATTTTGATTTTTTTATGCAGCCAGATACTGATGAGTTAACAGGAGAACGGATGATAAAAAATGGAGAATAATACTTTTTTAATCTGGTTTGGGAATTGAATTTTCAAAATATTCTATTAATTTTGTTGGATTGATATCTGTTAATTTAATCAAAAGTTGTCTTCCTTTTTTATCCTTCGTTGGATTTAAGTAATCTTTAAAAAGGGCTTTTACATCAGCTAAATTTCTTATATATTTTCGAAAACTCATAGGTACATGTGCTTTTGTGTTTAATTCTTCACAAAGAACCTGATAACTTTCATAGGTCTCTTCAACTTTTGTATAGGGTTCATTTGAACTTTTTAAAGTCCTAGCAATTGCCCATAAAGTTAATTTCTCATGATATTTTAGGGAATCGACAATGTCTCCACGAAAAGTAGGATTAATATCACTGCGAGATGCAAGGATCATATCCGTATCAATTGAAGATATGCATTGTTCATCTGCTCTTATTCCACAAGATCGCATGACATCTATACCCACTCTCATATTTTTATTTTCAAAGACAATATCAGCTATTAAACTCAAAGCAGCATCATCGAGAATACTATCCCTAAATGCTAAATTTCTTCGATATTCTAATATTTTCATAGCTTCATCTTGTGAATATGGTTCCATCTGGATTTTATCTTGAATACGACTTGAAATTTTTTCATTTTCTACTTTATACCAATCATTAATTCTTGATATACAAATAATGCAAAATCTTGAATTTTGTTCCCCAAAGCCAATTGAAGCATTTAAAAGAGATAAAATATCGTCAGATGGTAAGATATGAACTTCATCTAAAATGATTAAAAGTGATTTGTTTCCTTTAATTAACTCTTTTAGAATTTGTGTCATTATTTCATTATCAGAATATCCATGACCACCGCTATAATGTAATTTTTCTGAAATATTACGTAAAATAGAACTTTTAGTTCGGTGTTGGAGACAATCATAATATTCGACAAGTATTTTAATATCTCGTTTTAATGCAACTCTTCGGAAATTTCGTGCAAAATATTTTACTGTAACCGTTTTTCCTATACCGCCTTTACCAACTACTAAAGTATTTGATGAAAATTCACCTTTAGCGTCAATAATTGGTCGATGAATTGCCAGAAATTTCTTAATTTCATTATCTCGACAATGTAATTTTTCTTCTTTATCAGGGACCCATGATTGATTCAGTGATTTTTGATTTTTAAAAACTGATTCAGTTCTCAATATTTTGTCAAAATTATCTTCATCCATTTCCAATATCTCAGTTTAATTATTCCAATATAGTTCAAGATTTTGAATGGGATAATTCTAATTTTAATATATTCCATTCAATTATCTTAGTAAAATAACAATCAGATTATATTTAATGTTATTTAATTGTGGCTTAATTATTAAATTAATTTATTTTTCTTCTAAATAGGAAATATTGTAATGATAAATATTTCAACTTTTAGTCAATTTTTTATAGTAGAGTAACATAT
>CAYPTZ010001048.1:0-1707 GCA_964413395.1 uncultured archaeon
ATTTCATCATCGGGTTCCTTAGATTCTTTACAATATTGAGTAAATCTATCGGGACCTATTGCTACTAAATTTCCATTTAGATCTTTTTCTCTTTTTAAAAGCATCCAAAATGGTATATTTTTTTCATTATCTTTAAACATTATTAATAACCAAGGATTCTTAGTCCAATCTTTATTATCTGGGCCAATTATTTTTTCAATGCCTTTACCTATACCATATTTCTTAATCATCTTTACAATATTTAATAATTCATCGAAAAAATTTCTACTTATATTTAGATATCCTTCAAGAAATTCATTAATATCAACTAATTCAAGAGAGTCTGGTGACTCATCGGCAATTTGAATTGTTATTTGCCATTTTTTCATAAATTTTCACTTTTTTATTAAACTAACAGGTAAATAAAATGTTGTAAAAGAATAAAAATATTTCATTTATTATGTTGATAAAATTTATTTTCATTTAAATTAAGAAATATTCAACCACAATAATAAAAATAATGGAAGAAAAAAAGATTTGATATCAATTCAACAAATCAGGAATTTCTTTAGTTTCATATTTAATGAAACCTCCCAATTCCGCTTTCAATAAATCTCGCACTGCAACTCGAATTGTTTCAGAACGATTTGGGTAAGCTTCATGAGTGACTAGCTTATCAATGCCTGCTAAATATGCTTCTGGTAAATGAACTGTAATTAACCTCATCTGAACTCATCTATATATTTCGTTTAAAAAATATTCTCTGTGTATTATTTAGATATACTTGTTAATAATGAGTTATGATATGCAGATATATACATATTGGCGGATTTTGTCCTTTCTTAAAAAAAAAAGAAATATTTATTTCAAAAAAATGCATATATCTGTAAAAATTCTTATTTTGTTGTAAAAAATCTTTGAAATATTGAATTAAAAAACAATTGAACAACAAGTTTAAAAAATTTTCAAAATTTGGAAAAAGTAGTGTATAAGATGTCGCGAAAAAGAATTTCATTTTCTCTTTTAGTAATATTCGCTGTTTCATTAATTTCTACTAGTATTTTATTAAGTTCAGCACAATCAGGTGTATGGTCTCCAGAAGAATTAATATCTGAAAACCTTGGGAATGGACAAAATGTAAATCTTGATGAAGTAATAAAAAAAAATTTTTCACAAGATGTCAACTATACTCGCTATACATATAGTGAGGGTAGTAATAAAATTTCAATAGGTGTTCGACATACTGGAGATTCTTTATATATTTTAATTATTGTAGAATACGCAACTTCTCAATCTCAAGAAACGGTTTCGTTATATTTAGCAAACTCTAATCAAACAGAAGATATATTCGACAAAAAGCAAATAACTATGCAAAATGCCAATAATCGGAATATATCATCTTCAATAACATCAGATTATTTTTATAATTCTTCAGTTAGTTATGTTGCTGATAGTGTTAATGATGATCATTTTCAAGGAAAAGCAAATTACAGTGATGATCAATCTGATCTTTTCCGTTATTATGGGTTTAAAATATTACTAAATACTCCTGCAAACACAACTGAAGATGCAAAAATTAGTGCATTACAAAATTATGCTATTCAAGTTGGAATAAAAGATGGTACAACAACAGAAAAAATCTCTTCAACATTATATCTTCAAGTAGGACCTAAAGCAGGTGCACAAGATACAGGTGTTGGGGATTATGATTTCAATACCAGTTTGTAT
>CAYPTZ010001049.1:0-1706 GCA_964413395.1 uncultured archaeon
GAAATTGCACCTACTCCATTCTCTAATAATGATATAATGATAAATAAAAATATATCAAAAATGGATCTGGATTCTTTTAAAACTGAAACAACTTTTCTAGATTTAACTTTGTCTGGTGATGAAAATACTGCGGCATCTGGCATAGAAAACTCATTTAAGCATAAAAATAGTTCTGATAATGTTAAAATTAATGGTTTTATTAAAGATCCTTTTGTAGCAGTTCAACAAAATTTAGAGGAAAAAAAAGTAGTAGATCCCTTTGGACCAGATGGACTTGATAATTCTCAAAAAGAAATAAATATCGATAATTCTGAAAGTCCTCAAAAAATGTGTTTTGCATGTGGATGTTCCTTAAAGCCGGAAGAATCCTTCTGTCCAGAATGTGGAACAAAAAACTGAAAAATATAAAAAGGAATTAAAAAAAAAAGTCAATTTAGGTTAATTGGTCAATACCATCTTTGGTAACAATGAAAGTATGTTCCCATTGGGCAACATATTGATTTTTTTCTTCTTTCAAGACAAAATGTTGACCTATTTTTCCTACAGTCGTTAATTCTCTGATTGCAAATTTACCCGTCCGGAATTCTTTAACTAATTCACGCATACTAAATGGTAAAGTTTTCTTAGTTTTGGCAATCCATCCTACTACTTGTCGGGTAATCTTATTACGTAAGGGAACTCGATCTGATTTCAAATCATACTCAAAAATATAACAATTGGATCCTCTATGGATATTTCCGGCACCTGTACTAGCAAAACATTCTAAGGCAAAAACATCACCCTCTTCAATTTCTTCGCCAGAAGGAACAGCAACATTGGGTATTTCTTTAAATCCATGAACTTGCCATTTTTCGATTGAGTGACCACTTAAATCTTTAATTGGATTATATCCAAAACCTTTAATAATTTTAGAAGTGATTTTTCCAATTTCATTAGTTTTAACTCCAGGTTTTATTATCGACATTCCTTTTAATACTGCGGTTTGAACAGCCGTAATAAGGTTTTGAGTTTTTGGGTCATTATTAAATGAAACTGTAAAGGCTCCATCTGCAACATATCCTTCAACAGATACTCCAATATCAACTTTTACAATATCTCCATCAATAATTACGGATTCATCATTAGGTGGACTTGAATAGTGAGCTGCAACTTCATTAACACAAATATTTGTTGGAAATCCAATTTCACCGCCTAATTCAATAATTTTTCCTTCTACTTTTTCACAAATATCTAAATAAGTGGCTCCAATTTTGACTAAAGGTTTAATAAATTCCACAACTTGCTTATGGATTTGACCGGCTTTCTTAAAAGATTCAAGACGTAATGCTTTTTCTTTTTCTGCTTCTTCTTTCTGTTGGATTTCTTCCTCTGATAGTTCTTTTTCAACTGGTTTTTCAGATTCCGATTCTTTAACTTCTTTCTTTATTTCTTTACTGGCTTTCTTTCCCAAGCATCTCACCAAAATTAATATAATCGAAAAAGGTTTTCATGCCTAAAAAATTTTATACGCCATTCTAATAATTTTCAAGAATTAAAAATTAGGATAAAAAAAAATACAATTAGATTATAATTTTTGATATGTCAATTTCCTTCTTTTTTAGAAAAGGAGATAAGTTATTCATAATTTCATGTAAAATAAGATCTGGATTTTGGTTAGCATTTATCAGAATATATTTTTTATTTTCGTTGTTTGTAGCAATTTTTTG
>CAYPTZ010001050.1:0-1701 GCA_964413395.1 uncultured archaeon
ATCAATTAAAAAATTGTCAAAAATCTCAGATAAATCTTCGGTGATTATATCTATTTTAAGATTTGGGTGACTGAATAATGTAAATGTTAAATCTTCTTTTGATATTGAAGCCATTTGAATATTTCCACCTTGAATACCAAAACTAGCTAAATTTTGAACATTTATTTCTTGTGCAAATCTAGACATTGCATTTAAAAACATAGGGATTAACTCTAAATCAAATTCTGGATTATTTGCACGATTTAAAATAGTAAAAAGAGAATTTATTGCTGTTTCTACTATTGATATTGTAATTCCATTGGAATCACTTATCATTAATCCATAAATAAGCTTTTCTACTTCAATTTGTTTATATTCTTCTTCAATACTTAAACCATCTTCATTTCGTTTCTCTGAAGTTGTATAGTTTTCAGAACTTATTTCTTTAAAACTTTTGAGAATTGTTCTATAATATTTCTTTCCCTTTTCAGTAAGTGCAACATATTCTTGTCTATTTTTGACAAAGGTTTTCAAAAAGTTTGATTGTATATAAAGATCTATTAAATTATGATAATTCTTAGGTAGATTAACAGAAGACACTAAATCATCATAATGTTGATATTCTTTATTTAATAACATATGAAAAAGTTCAAAATTGTATTTTAATAATTCGGGATCGATAGATTGAGTCTCATTTAAACCACTTTCTTTAAAAATTTCAATAAATACATTAATTGTGTCATAAAGATATGTTTCTTTTATAGATGTAAAGAAAAATTTCAGGTTAAGTGATTTTTCATTCTTATATTTTTTTTGCAATTCAATTAATTTCTTTTTGATTTTTTGCTTTTGAATTTCATCTATCAAATCAATTTTATGAATAAGAAAGAAAATATTGGCCTGATTTGATTGTGTGGTTTGCAATACTAAAGCTTTCTCAACATATTCCACCATTATTTTCATAGCATCTCGACTATCAATTAGATTTATTATGATATCACTGTGATCAAATATTGATTTTTCCTCTGAAAACCATTGTTGATTTTCTTGACCTGCTAAATCAAAAACACCTAAATTATGAATAAGATTGTAAGAATAATTTTCAAATCCATAGGTTGGTTCTATTGGATTTTCTATTAATTTAAAGAGGGATTCTCCTTCAAAGATCCATTTTCTAATTGTAGATTTACCTACACCTTTATCACCAACTAAAACTAATTTCTTTGTCAGATTAAGTCCTCCTTATTATATTGAAAATTTAATGTTGTAAAAAAGTATGTACGTAGACTTAAATGTTTTTGTTTTTGAGATAAGAGCCTAGATTTATTTTTGAAAGAAGTTAAAAATATATTTTAGCTGTTGCTTTAGGTAAATTTAGAATTAAGAAATATAGTATAGTTATAAATATAAAAATTTTTTCTCTAAGTATTTTCATTTTCTCCAACAAAATTCTAAATTTAATGGATTTTAGATCTGGCTTTTTTTTTCTATCTTTTCCTGCTAAAGTGCTAAAATATTTTTTATTTCTATTTCTAATCATTAATCCTTCTTTTTTTAATGTTAAAAAATAGAAATAGAAAAGCATTTTTTATAACTAAAAAAAAAAAACCAAATCAATTATTCATATAAAGGTGATTAAATTTTTATATAAAAATAACCAGAAAAGAATAAAAATAAAACAATAATAATCTTAAAAATATAAATCTAAATTCATCAAAATCT
>CAYPTZ010001051.1:0-1700 GCA_964413395.1 uncultured archaeon
TCTCCAATCCCATCTCCATCTGTATCCCAATTATTTGGATCTAAATCTACTAAAATTTCAACTCCATCGCTTAATTCATCGTCATCAGAATCTGGATTTGTTGGATCTGTTAAATATATATTAATTTCATCTAAATTTGTAATACCATCATTATCTGTATCTAATGGAAGAATATCTACTCCATCTAAAATACCATCATTATCAGAATCTGGATTTGTGGGATCAGTTAAAGTTTCATAATATTCCTCGCCATCAAATAAACCATCATTATCACTATCACCATTGGTAATATTCGTTTTTAATTGGAATTCAAGCAAATTTGAAAGATCATCAGAATCCCAATCTTCAATGGCATCGATTTCGTCGTTAGGATTAAATCCATTAAACTCTTCCCATTTATCTGGAAGACCATCTTCATCGTTATCATATCCTGGATCAATGATAATTAATCCATTATTTCCATTTCCAAGATATATCAATCCATTTGCGTAAAAAACATCATAACTACAATCATTATCACCCATAGAGTTTATTAATACTGGTTGTTCCATAATTGAAATGTTTAATACTAATAGATTTTTGTCATAATCGGATAAATAAGCTGTCTGTCCATTAATGAATACTCCCGAGGTTCTTCCTTGAGGATTATAAGCCCCAATTTCTGTAATTGAAGTTGGATTACTTGTATTCATGATATGGAAACCACCTTCATAATTTGTTAAATATAGAAGGTCTTCAGTTGCAAAAACGGAATTTGGACCTCCATTTACTGTGTCAACAGAATTATTAATGCATAATATTTGCGGGTTATTAGGATCTGAAACATCTATTATTTTTATATTTCCACCTTGATAATCGGCCACATAAACTAAGTCATCAAAAACATATATATCATCATATGTTTGATTAGGTCCATTCAAATAACTGCCCAACAATATAGGATTGGTTGGATCAGTAACATTAAGAATTTTCATTCCATTATAGCGATGACCAATATATACTAAATTATCTTTATAAAATAGTCCATTTCCATCAAATCCCGTATATTCTCCAATTTTCAATGGATTAGTGGGGATAGATACATTCAAAATTGTCAATCCATTATCAGAGCTTATGAATGCGATATCATTAGCAACATATACTTTTCGAGCATAAACTTCGTTATAATAGGATAGATAATTTGGAGTAGTAGGATTTGAAATATTTACTAAGATAAGATGGAATGTATCATCTAAAATGTAAGCTATTCCATTGGATATGAAAATATCTCGAATATTATCGATATATATTTCATTTGAATCTATTGGATTTGAAAATGTGCCTAGAATTGCGGGTTCAATCCAATTTCCTTGTGAAGATGGTTGGTGATATTTAATATTATTATTTGAAAAATCAATATAATTTACCTCAGAAAAAGAAAGTATTACTAAAATAAAAAAATAAAAAAATGTAATATTTCTGAATTTTTTATTGATTTTACAATTTTTTTGTGATTTCAAAGACATAATTATTAAAATTAGTAGATAGACCTTAAAATAATTTTGAAAATATAAACAAATTAATTCTATTTGAAGATTAAGTTTTAATTAATAAAAAAACATGAACTTTGTAGACCATAGGTCATGAATTGATGATTGAAAAAATTATTTCTTGGCAATATTGAAGTTCTCTAACATCATTTCAATTAATTCTTAAATTAT
>CAYPTZ010001052.1:0-1699 GCA_964413395.1 uncultured archaeon
TGGGTGCCGATACAGGTCGACGCCAACGGCAAACTGGTCGTGACAACCTAGAACGTAGAACGTAGAAATGAGCGGCGCAGGTAAGAAAGTCTGGGGATACTACCCGGTAGGTGACGTCTGGTTACCCCTCCAGGTGGACGCCAACGGCAAAGCCATCGTCGATATGTCAGCAATTACTCTTGATGACCTAGCTGATGTTTTTGGTGCTGGAGCAGTGGAAGGTGATATGCTCTACTTTGACGCGGTTAGTGGTATGTTCATGGTAGGAGCACGAGCTAACTTAGCTAATCTATTCGCAGCTCTGACAATCCTCAATGACTTGGGCGATGTCAATGTCCCCGCGCCAGCGGACGGCGATTTGCTTTACTGGAACGCTGCCGCCGGCAAGTGGCAATCTAAAGCCGGCAAGCTATATGTCGCGATAGCTGCTCCTACGGCAATATGGAAGTCTGCAGCTGTTTCTTCTACTCCTAGAACAGCTACGGTTTCTAGTGTAGCTGGAGATGTAATAACCCTTACTGGCAATTTCGCTTACAGGTTTGGAGTCTGGGGTGCCTCGCCAGACAATATGAATGCTGCTAATGTGCTGCTTCATATCAAGAATACCACACGAAACGAATGGGCTTGGATGGAAGGAAGACCAGCAGTCAATCAACTCCGGGTTACTGATGCTGCTGACATTGCAGCTTGGGTGCTAAACGATATAGTATCAACTATGGTGCAGATGGAGCTTGATATTAGCCCTCTTATCCCTGCTGGAGCAACAGCGGTATATGTAAAGGACAAGGTCAAAGATACAGGTGGTCCAATATCGGGCTGTTATCTTTATAAAAACGTAGGTAGCACGGTTGCCCAGAATGTTTGGACACAGGTGGCAACTGTCAATATCGCCGCTTTTATGATTGCTCTTATTGACGCAAGTCGGCATATAGTAGTCAAGGAAGTGGCGAGCGGTGTCAACACGCTCACATCGGTAGTGAACGTGTTGGGGTATTTTATCTAATGATTAAGATTATTAGAGCAAGGGAGGTTCCTGACATAGACGACAATGGCGAGGTTACCGGGTATGAGGTAGTAGTGGAAGTTGATATTGACGGCATCCGGACCATTGTGGGGGGCATAGACCCCAAATTGAGCAAAGAGGATGTCTTAGTTTACCTGGAGTCAAAGCGCGAGGAGATCGTTGCCACAGCAAAAGCTAACCGTAAATATCAGCCTGTTGATAGGCCTGCCCTGGTAGGGAAAATCGATGAGCACACTGTTTAGCACACCGGCAGAAAGGCACGTCTTTTTGATCGGCTTCTTCGAGACCGCTTGCCCCTGGCCGCCGCGGATCCCGATGCCCAAACACTACCCATTCCCTGTAAAGGCAGAATATCACTACTACATGGGAGGCAGGTGGATTGGTGTTATCCCTCACTTGTGTGTTTTAATGGGACTAGCGTTGTTTTTCAAGGAGGTTTTGCTATGAGCTGGACACCGGACAAGGTAATTGCCCTGATCTTGGTTATTGGCTGCTTGGGACTGGTATTTACCGGTATTGACGGTGAGGTGAAAAGCATACTCGCTATGGCAGCAGGGTATTTATTCGGTGCAGGCTATACAGAGAGGAAGGATAAAAAGAAGAATAAGTAAAGGGGGTGATAGCAAATGGGTGAAGCAAAGATGTATCACGACGTGGACGTGGTGGAGAGGACGG